>CAXMUQ010000231.1:0-6411 GCA_964196605.1 uncultured Acidimicrobiia bacterium | reverse complement strand
GTACCGCCGAGTATGGCCGGCTCGGTGTGGTAGTTAGTGATCACTTCCTTGTGCAGCACCTGCTCGAGACCGGCCTGAATCGAGCGCCGCAGGTCGTCGTTCGGTTCACGGGCCAGCGTTACGTCGGCGCGCACCCGGTTGAACTTGACATCGACCAGTCCGAGAAAGGCGTCGGAGATCTGGCGGAACAGCCCTTGGCGCCCGCGCTTGACCACCGCTTTGAGAAATAGCACCAGGTCCCGCGGCGCGTCAGGCATGCCACCGGCTAGCATCTGGGCCTTTTGGCGCTTGGTCACCCGAGGGGACATCAACACGGACTGAACCTTGGGCGCCTGTTCGATGGCCGACGCCAGGGAATCCATGAGATCGGCGTATCGTTCGTGCTCACCCGACTTGTCTGCCAGGGCGAACAACACTTCCGCGTAGTTCAGGGCGACCGTTTCCTGTCTCAATTGGTTTCCTCGAGGGAGCCCAGGTAGGACAGGACAAGCTTTCGATCGCTATCACTGTCGAGCCGCTGCTCGATCAGCTTCGATGCCGCGGCCAACGATAGATCGACCGCTTCCTCCCTCAGCGCCCGAACGGCCTTATCCCGTTCCGCCGCGATGTCCCGCTTGGCGCGATCGAGAAGAGCATTCTGCTCCTGCTTGGTCTTCTCCAGCGCAGTGGAACGCTCCCGGTCGGCCGCCTGCTTGGCGTCTGCCAGAAGCTGCTGCCCCTGCGACCGGGCCTCGCCCAGCAGCTTCTGCTGCTCGGCGAGGTGGGCTGCGGCTTCGGCGTTGCGGGTGTCGGCCTCCTCTAGCTGTCGCGCTATGGCCTGCTCACGTTCCTCGGTGGCCTTCACGATGGCCGGCCACGCGAACCGCTTGAGCAGCAAGTACAGAGCGATGAAGACCAACCACGTCCAGAAGAACAGGCCGAAATTGACTTCGAACGGCGAAGCCGGCCCGCCTCCTTCAGCGGCGATCAACAAGGCTGGAAGTAGCAACATTGTGCGTCCCGGCCTAGAGGAACTTGAACAGCAGGGCGAACACCAGCGCGATGATCGTAGCACCTTCGAGCAATACCGCGATCAGCAGCGCCGCGCCGCGAATCTCGTTGGCTGCTTCCGGCTGCCGCGCGATCGCCTCGGCGGCCGATCCACCGATCCGGCCCAAGCCGATGCCGGCGCCGATGATGGCCAGACCGATACCCAGGCCGGCACCCAACAGGGAATTGATGTTCTTGGCGACCTCGGGATCGGTAATCGCGTCCTGCACGATGAGCAACATGTTGACCATTCGTCAATCCTTAGGATGTGTGAGAGATTATCAGTGCTGCACCCCCGACATACGCTCGCCGTCTCTCGCGGTGAGGCGTTGTTGGTATCCGCCAACGGCCCTCAGGCCAGCGGACTTTCCCGGCCACTCAGCCGGGTACGAAACGAGACGGCGTAGGGTGCTTCGGCCGACTCTTCATAGTGCGCAGTACGCTGTGCGCAGAGACTTCAACTTCCGATAGGCTGTCAGCGGCCAGCCGCTAGCTGCTAATGCTCGTGCTGCATGAGCCCGATAAACACCGCCGTCAGCAGGGCAAACACGTAGGCCTGCAGGAAGGCCACGAACAACTCCAGCATCATGATCGCCGTTACCAGCGCGGCGGTGGTGAGGGCGATTCCCCAATTAGCGCCGTACGGTAAGGCGCCAAACAGGAAGATGATGCCGAACAACGACAGGATCACGAAGTGACCGGCGGTCATGTTGCCGAACAAGCGGACGGCTAGGGCAAACGGCTTGACCAGCTTCCCGATCACTTCGATAGGCGCCATGGCGATCGACATAATCAACGCCCCGACGCCCGACATTCCTGGCACATTGGGGAAGATGGTCCGCATATAGCCCTTGGGGCCCAACTTGACCATCCCCGAAATTTCAACGGTGAAGAACACCAGAATCGCCAGCGCCCCGGTCACGGCCAAATTGCCAGATGGTGTGACGTTGAACGGCGGGGGCATGAGCCCCATCACGTTGCTGAACAGGATGAAGAAGAACAGCGCCATGATGAGCGGAGCGAACTTGGCGCCGTCGTGCCCGATATTGGCGATGGCGATGTCGTCTCGGACCCAGAGAACGAAGCCTTCCATGGCGGCGGCGAAGCCCTTCGGTCCTTTCTCGCCGGCGCGCTGCCGCTTCAGCATGCGGCCGGTCAGCCACATGACGAAGAACACCAGCGCCGCCACCAGCACCAGGAAAACCACATGCTTTGTGGGCGACAAGTTGACGGTTAGGCCAAAGACATGGACGTCGGCAAAGCGCGGTAGGTGGATCGTTTGAAGCGGAAGAGACTCGAATGGATGCAGTTCGAGGGCCCAGGCATCGGCGGTGTGGTGCAAAATCACCTCGCCCAAGTCCAGCCCATGCGCAGCGGAATCGGCCGCCTCCTGGGCGGCGTGGGCCGTATCCTGAACCACCGGGTCGTGCTGCTGCATCATCGGATGAATCGCCGTATCTCAGTGAAAAGCAGGGGGATGACTACTCCCAGGAACCCCAGGGCCGTCGGTAGCGGCGGGAACAGCTCCGGCCAGACGGCGATAGCCACAAACACGAACACCACGCCGACCATCCGGAGCACCATGCCGACAACCCAGCGGCGCACGAAGGCGTCGAAGTCGGCTTCCCGGGCCGGCGCAATTGAGATTGCGGCCGCCACTTGAATGGCCGTGGCAAGGAGACCGAAGGTGAGTCCGGGTACCAACGCCTGTCCGCCCCAGATGAGCCACAGGACGCCCGTGACGATCACCGTCAATCCCACGCCCCACCCGATCACCTTCAACCGCCGGCGTCCTTCTTTCGGCCATGGCCTTTTCGCTCGGCCTCAAGCCGGCGGTACACCGACAGGAAACTGAGCGTCGCGCCGACCAGCGTCCCGACGATGGTGAACAACGGCACCACACCCAAGCGGCGGTCGATCCACAACCCGACCAGCATGAATACGATGACACCACCGGCGAAGGTGAGGCCGTAGGATACGTACTTGTACCCTTCCCCGTATTGCTTGCCGGGGCCTGATTTAGGCTCCATACCGGGCGAAAATCTACCCGCTTGTGAAAAAATGCGCAAGCGATAAAGGCCTGCCGGGAGGTGGGGTCGCGGCCCGAGACGAGAGGCCGTAGGTTGCGGACGGAAACTACCCCGGGGAGCCGCTCGTCGGGTTACCTCCGGCCTGCTCGACGACCCTAAAGGCGCTTATATTCAACAGTTACCCTACACGGGGAGTAGATGACCGTTTCTCAGACAGCACCAGACGACGTCCAGCAGCTCGAGCAACTGGCCCAGGCGGTCGAACGCCTCAGGCACCAGGTGTCCCAGCGCATCGTGGGCCAAGATGAGCCCATCCAGGGTATCCTGACTGCCATTCTGGCCGGAGGACACGCCCTACTTATCGGCGTGCCCGGCCTGGCCAAGACCCTGATGGTGTCCACCGTGGCAGAGGCGCTGGCGCTGACGTTCCACCGAATCCAGTTCACCCCCGACCTGATGCCCAGCGACATCACCGGCACCGAGATCATCGAGGAAGATCACACAACCGGTAAACGGGCCTTTCGGTTCGTGCACGGTCCGGTGTTCGCCAACGTGGTACTGGCCGACGAGATCAACCGTACTCCGCCAAAGACCCAGGCGGCGCTACTGCAGGCCATGCAGGAACATGAGGTTACCGCCGCCGGGGAGACCTACCGGCTGGAAGAGCCGTTCTTCGTCCTGGCCACCCAGAACCCCATCGAGCAGGAAGGCACCTACCCGCTGCCCGAGGCGCAGCTGGACCGGTTCATGTTCGAGCTGCGTGTGGGCTATCCCAGCCGGGCCGAAGAAGAGGCCATCGTTGAGCAAACCACCGGCGCCGCCAAGGTCAACATGGAACCGGTGCTGGATGCGGCGACGCTCGTCAGCCTGCAAGACCTGGTGCGCCGTATTCCTGTATCACAGGGTTTGATTCGCTCGGCCGTCAGGCTGGCGCGCATGACCCGGCCCAAGGAGGCTGACGCTCCGGCGTTGGTAAAGCAGTATGTCGACTGGGGAGCGGGGCCACGCGCGTCTCAGTATCTGGTGTTGGGCGCCAAGGCCCGGGCCGCCATCGCCGGCCGGCCAATGGCGGACCTGGAAGACGTCAAGAAGATTGCCCCAGCGGTGTTGCGTCACCGGGTGGTGACCAACTTCGCGGCCGAGGCTGATGATCGAGACAGCGAAGACGTGGTGGCGGAACTGATCGGCGAGGGGAGCTGGTTGGAGTAGTCAGAAACTCCCTTCCCTCACCTGCCCTTTCCGCAAACCCTTCCGTAGGTGCACCACTTTCCCAGGTTTCACCGACTCATTCTCGGGGAGCGGCACATCACCTTTGTGTTTCCCCATCTGGGCCACGCTCTTCAGCAGTGACAACACACCTGAGCCCGGCAGCGCCGTCTCACCCTCGGCGTAGTATTCAAACCAGGGAACCCCCTTCTTGGCATACGTCTTGGAAGTTGGCGGAGTCGTAGGCGGTTCCTCGCCGGTGGCGGCCCGCCAGGCGAGCGAGTTGGCTAGATGGACAAAACAGCGGCTGCCGGAGCGTAGGTCCCATACGTCCATGTCGAAATCGTCATCGTAGATCTCCTGACGCATCCGGCCACCTGGGGCCAAACCCATGTCGAGCGACCCGACCTGAAACCCTTCGGTCATCTGTCTTCTTATAAAGGAACTGGACTGCGCCACAACCTCCGGCTCACGCCACCGGCGATACGCGTCTGGTTTCATGGGATACGCCACGATCTGTAGTCCACCGTGTTCGGCCTCACCGGTGATCTGCTCTTCCGCCGAATAGCCGCTGCCGAGCGGCATGGCCACGAACTGCCGGATGACGCCTTTCTCAATGCAATACCCGTCGAGCCACGGTTGCCTTGAAGCCACGACGTAATCCTGCGGATCGCGATGCAACCCATCCAGCCACGTCTCACCGCTCACCGCATTGATCTTCCCCGCGGCTACCTTGACGGCAACAGGGTAGCCGCAGGAAAAATTGAGCCACATGGCCTCCGACTGGTACATCGGCAGCATGACGCCACCGTGCTCCAGCCAGGAATCAGGAACACCGTCGGCAAAATCATCCACGTGGCGCAACGGAAACGGACCCAGTCCAGCTGGAAGCGGGTAGTCTTGGCCGTCGTCAGGGATGCGAAGGGTGCGCTGGAAATCGATCGTCAGTTCCGCGTCCTTGTGAACATCGGGAAAACGAAACACCAGGCGATCCTTCCGTAGTTCGATCATTCTGCCTCCTTGTTATCGACATTCATCCCGCTACCACTCGCCATCCCGTACCTCGCGCACGACCCGTAGGACGGCGTGGTCGGGCATGTCCTTGAGTTGCCGGATCAGGCCGGCAAACAATTCCGGCCGCTTGCGTATGACCTCCTGGAGGTCCATCGAGACCTTCCCAGCCAGAGCCAGCAACACGTCCGAGTCCTCTCCCAATTCTCGAGCCAGCCGGAGGATTTTCTCCTCGGATGGAGGCGCCGATTCCCCCCGCTCCACCTTGCTTAGGAACGAGGGCTCGACCCCGATCCGCTGGGCCAGCTGGCGGAGCGAGAATGAGGGATCGCCTTCCCGGCGCCGCTCCCTGGCATCTCTGACATATCGGCCGAATCCACTGTTCACGTGTACTATATACTACACAGTACACATTCAGTCAACCCAGCAGCGCAGGCCCAGGTTAGTCAGCATCCCATCACAACAAGCGTCAGCTTCGCCTTACCTACCCTGACGCGCTGCACCCTAGGCCCTACCGCCCAAACACTTCCACCACCAACGCCTCGAACCGCGGATTCCCCCTCAACGGATCGTACGATGGCGCCACCTTGAGGTACACCGACGCATAGCGCCTGTCGGCCACCTCTTCTTCCAGGGCGTCGATAGCCGCGTCGATCTCCCCCAACGCCACCAACCAGCCGACGCGGTGATAGGCATGCTCGGCGGTGGGCCGGGCGGACGGCAGCAGCAGCAAGCGATGCATGGCGTCCGCTCCGCCGGCACGGAACGCTTCTTCGATGGAGCCCGGGCGGTATGCCGGTACGTCCAGCAGGGCGTTCCATCGCTCCAACCGCTCCGCCTCCAGCTCATGGCGTCCCGTCAGGCGATACATCTCGGCACTGCCGAGGTAGGCCTTGGGGAACCGGGGGCCGAGTTCGATGGCCTTGTCGAACTCCGCCTCCGCCTTTTTCCATTGGCCGGAGAAGAAAAACACCCAGGCGAATTCGTCGTGTATGATCAGCGACAGGGGTTCCAGCTCGACAGCCTGCTCTAGTTCCACGATGCCCTCGTCCAGCCTCCCGAGGGCTGCCAGGGAAATCCCCAACCAGTGATGGGCCTTGGCGTATCCGGGGTTGGCCTCGATGGCACGGCGGAG
>CAXMUQ010000230.1:0-7163 GCA_964196605.1 uncultured Acidimicrobiia bacterium | reverse complement strand
CCCAAGTGTACTCCCGGTCGTTGGACGAGAGTGGTTCGTTCCCCACCGCAACCGGTGCTACCGGGAACTGGACGATTCGGATCGTGTACTCGTCCACTGTCAGTCCGGCGGTGAACTTCAGGGTCCAGAAGGCCACTCCCTAAGGAAATCTTCATTTAGCAAGGACCCCTGGGGCTCCGGCACGTGGTGTCGGAGCCCTTCTTCATCTCTGGTATTTCAGGGACATTCGCCGCACACCGCGACACCCGCAAAGCGTCGAGCCCCTGGTCCTCTGGAGGGACCTTCACTGGCGCTACCAGCCGCCCGCAGGTAAGATTCGCCGCTTGTCTCACGCGATTCGCCGATACCTCAGAGGGTAGATCATGAAGTCTCGCTTACTGCTGGCGTTTGCTTCCCTGTCATTGTTTGCCGCCCCCCTGGCCGCCCAGACCCTGGCGTCCGACGCCTCGACCGCTGGGGTGATCGGTTTTGCCTCCGCCGCCGTGGTCAGCGGCGACGAGTTGTTCGTCGGCCGGCCGGGGTCGTTCCCCGGGTTCCCCATGCCGCCTTCACGGGCCGCGGGGGTCCACATTTTCGGTCGTGATGCCGACGGCAACTGGGTCGAGACGGCAATGATCGCCACGCCCAACGCCGGCGAACTTGACGGTTTCGGAACGAGCCTCTCAGTGGCCGATGACATGCTTGTCGTTGGGGCGCCGTTGGCCGGCGCCGGCACCGGGGCGGCCTACGTCTATCACCGTGGTGAGGGTGGTGGCTGGGCAATGGTAGACACGTTGACCATCGAGGACATCGGCGAAGGCGCTGCCTTGGGGTCGGCCGTGGTGGCCCAGGGGCACATGGCGATAGTCGGCGCACCGGGGTACGGCGGCGGCCGGGGTATCGCCTACGTGTTCGGCCGTCACCACGAGGACGGCTGGCAGCTCAGACATACCATGGAACCAGATTCACTCCCCGATGGTGCCAGGTTTGGGGCCGCGGTCGCCGTCGAGATGGGCCGCATGTTGGTCGGCGCACCTGGGCCTGGTGGGGCCACGTCGCTGTTCGGGCCACCGCCCACGTTTCAGTCGGGCGCCGCCTACGTCTATGAGATGGACATGGAGGCGCACGAGCTGGTGCTGGCTGCTCGGCTCGCCAGTGAAGAAGAAGGAATGGTGACCCAGGGTGTCGCCGTTCTCCTCCATGAGCACGGCGCCATGGTGTCCGCCCCCGGCAGCAATGATGGAGCCGGCGCAGTGCTGATGTACCACCGGGATGATTCGGGTGTCTGGCAGGCCGTGCATACGCTCCAGCTCGAAGCACCTCAGCCGCGGTCGTTCTTCGGCAGCACCATTGCCGTCGGCGATGACGATCTGCTGATTGGGGCGCCTACCCAGGGTGGGTTGGCGGGCGCCGTCCACGTGTTCCGCCATGGGGAAGGTGATTCCCTGGTACACGCCCAAGAGCTTACGGTAACCGGCAGTGGACTGGGCAGCTTCTTCGGTGGCGCCGTCTCGGTCGACGGCAACCTGGCGGTGTTCGGCGCGCCGGCCGCGGACATGTTCTCCGGTGTCGGCTTCGTGTTCGAGCGGAGTGACAGTGGCTGGGTCGAGTCCGGCCAGGTGTTCGATGCCGGTCCCGGCGTCCCGGCACTTACCGGTGAGATGCGACGGTGTGAGGAGGGCATGGCTGTCGCCTTCACCTGCGCCGCCGTGGATCTGGTAGCCTACATGCCGATGGCTGACCTCGGTGGCGAGCGTGGTGTCATGCTCAACGACGTATGGGGCTGGACGGATGGCGAAACCGGCAAAGAGTACGCCCTGGTGGGTCGTACGGATGGGCTGGCCTTCGTCGACATGAGCAACCCCGGGTATCCGGTGTATGTTGGCGAACTTCCCAAGACCGAGGGCACAGCGGGTCTTCTATGGCGGGACGTCAAGGTGTACCAGAATCACGCCTACGTCGTGGCGGACAACGCTGGGCAGCACGGCGTGCAGATATTCGACCTGCGCCAACTGCGCGGCGTATCAGGAGAGCCTGTAACCTTCGAGGCGACCGGCAACTACGATCGCATCGCCAGCGCGCACAACATGGTCATGAACGAGGAGACGGGTTTCGGCTACGTGGTCGGCGCCAGTGGCGGTGGGGAAACGTGCGGCGGCGGTTTGCACATGCTGGACCTGCGCGATGACCCGGCCAACCCGACGTTCGCCGGCTGCTTCGCCGACCCCAGCACCGGCAGATCGGGCACCGGCTACAGCCATGACGCCCAATGCATCATCTACCAGGGGCCGGACACCGAGCACCGGGGCAAGGAAATCTGCTTCGGCTCCAACGAGACGGCGCTGTCCATCGCCGACGTCTCGGACAAGGATAGTACCGTGGCTCTGTCCCAGGCGGCCTATCCCAATGTCGGGTACGCCCACCAAGGATGGATTTCGGAAGATCATAGCTACTTCTTCCTGGGTGACGAACTGGACGAGCTGTCGGGAAACGCACCACAGACCCGCACGCTAGTGTGGGATATCCAAGACCTGGACGACCCCGTGTTGGCCACTGAATACATGGGCGAGACCGGCGCTACCGATCACAACTTGTACGTGCGCGGTCAGTACATGTATCAGTCTAATTACGTAGCGGGCATGCGGGTGATCGACATCTCCGACCCCACGGCTCCGGTTGAAGTCGGCTACTTCGACACGGTACCGTTTGGCGAGGATGTACCTGGGTTCTCCGGCTCCTTCAGCAACTATCCCTATTTTGCCAGCGGCGTCATCGTGGTCACCAGCATGCGCGAAGGGATGTTTCTGTTGCGCAAGCGGGAACAGCCGGTGCCGTAAGCGGGGGCGGCGGGGGCGGTTGGTGGAATGGCACAGAAAAACTCAGAGAGCCCCTAGGGCTCCCTGAGTTTTTTTGTTGCGGCGTGTGGTCAGGGTTGTTTGGTCCTGCTGTGCCGCTCCGAGCGTTGTTGCCGGTGGGCTTTCATTTTGGTGGCGATTTCTGGGTCGATTCTGGTGATGGCTTGGAGCATGGTCTCGCGGGCCTCTTGCATCTTGAGCTTGGCTTCCTCGTCGTTGCCGGCTTGGTGGGCTGTTCTAGCGGCTTCGCGGGATTCGGCGGCTCGGTCGAGAAGCGCCAGAGCTTCTTCGTCCGCACCGGCGCGGAGCCGGTCGACCATTTCGCCGTGGCGCTCCGCCCGATCACCCCGGTGCCGGCCGCCCGAGCCACGGACGCCTCGCTCCGCGTGTCGTTGCTCCATCTGTGCGGCAAGTTCCGGAAAAGTCCGCTCGATGGCTTGGTGCAGGTACTCCCGGGCTTCCTGGGCGTGAGCGTGGGCGGTTTCCTTGTCACCGGCTTGGAACGCTTCCTTGGCGGCGGCACGAGCTTCCCGGGCTTGCTCGATGAGTTCTTGCGTCTCCTCGTCGCCTTCGGCTTCGAGTCGTTCCAGTAGTTGTCCGCGCCCTGGGAACGACTGTTCGCCGGCGCCAACCACTGCCGCGGTGGTGTCTTCGGTTGGAATGTTGCTTTCTTCACCGCATGCTGCGACTACGAATGCGAGGAACACTGTTGGTGCCAGTTTGTGAAACATGATGCCTCCCCTTCGCCGGAGTCTATCCGGCAATGACTACCCTTGTGGTTGTCTGTTTCGGCGAAACTGAGCCCGATACTCGTCTCGAAGTTCGACGAATTTTGCCATCTGTTCCATGGAGAAGACCGTCTTGAGTTTTTCGTCCGTCTCCGCCTGCAGCGCCATGATGTCATCACGCATCTTTGGGTCCCTGGCGCCTTGGTATTCTTCGAATACGGCTTGCACGCCCTCCGCCTGTTCGGCCATGATGGCCCGGAAGGCCTTGTCCTGCTCATCGGAGAGCTCCAACTGGACCGCGACCGAGTCGACCATGGCCTGTTGCCGTTCGGCCATTCCGGCTCCGCGATTCTGGGCCGAAACTGGAGCGGCGGACAGGGCGGCGAGGGCGGCGAGTCCGATCAGGTAACGCCGGATCTGCATGGTGGTGCTCCTGCATGAGGTGTTAGTCATTGCGTGCTTGAGTTATATACGGGTGACGTTCGCGAGGCGTTGAGGTTAATGGGGCGTGGAGGCAGGACCTGAAAGCCATCCCGAAACCTTCGCCGGTTACCAATCGTAGAGACTACATTGTAGTCATATGGCGACTCAACCAAGGAGGTTCCAGTGGCAATGGAGAAGTGGGCCCTACTGCTGCTGCTAGGCGCCTCGACTGCGGCCGGGCAAGCACAAGAGGGCGTACCTGGTCCGGTTTACGCTACCGCCGAGACCAAGTTGGTCATCGAAGCGATGGTTGACGCACACGGCGGGATCGACGCCTGGCGAGCGATCGAATCGTTTCGCTTTCGGATGCTTTCCAAGGTTGCTCAGCAGTCCAATGCCTGGCTATCGACGGAAACCGTAGAGCCTTCCACTGGCCGTTCGTTTCTCGATTGGCCTGTCCTGGACGCGTCAATAGTGTGGGACGGCGAGCAAGTTTGGAGCGTCAACTGGCCGCCGGCGCCACCGGCAGGATTCTTCCCGCGTCTGAGCTACACCTTCGTGACGTTACCGTTTCTCACCCAGGACGATGGAGTGTCTCTGGGACCGGTGGAGCGGGGACAGGTGCCGGCCGATTCCACAGAATACCTGACGGTACGCATGACATACACTCGGCAGAATGCCAGCATCCCGGGTGACTACTACAAGTTGTTCATCGACCCGGCGAGCCACGTGCTCAAGGCGATAGAGTTCAACATCACCCATCCAGGGATGATCGCCAATCCCGATCAAGCCCTAGGGCCCATCGTCCATGTGTTCGAGGAATACACCAAGGTCGGCTACCTCACGCTGCCGACCTACTACGTGACGTTTGGATTCAATCCGCGGAACAAGAATATCAGCAACGCGCTCCACATCGTGTTCGACGTCTCGTTAAGCGGACATTTTGATGAGACGCGTATGCAACGACCCGCCGATGCGGTGACGGACAGCCAGACGATGACATTTTGGGACAGTCAATGAACGAGGCCCGGTCAAACGCGACGGTGCAGCGGGATAGCCCCGGGGTAGGGGCCGAGTTGAAACAGCACGAAACCGGCAGCGAGCCACAACAGCAGTGCAACGATCACGGCTCGACCGGTGGCGATCTGGGCCAGGCTTGTTGGGATCAGGGGCCGGTTCCGATGTGAAGGCAGATATTAGTGTCACATCGAGTGACGGGTGAGCCAGCGACACGACCCCGTCACCCAATAGGCGGCGGGGTCGTCGGAATTTGGCGGCCAGGTGTTACCGAGAGGCAATCTGCCGGAACGGTGTCCACTCGCCTGAGGCCTGGTTCAGGGTATACGTGGCGCCGTTGCTCACGTTTGTCAGGAGCAGCCTCGAGATGGCGCCTTCCGACGTGGCGATGGCCAGCTCGAACTTGGGCTCTGCCGAGGTCCCGCCTTGCAGGAACGATTCGATGTTGTTGGCCTTGGCAAAGTGAGTCCAACGCTCGCCACTGCCGATTCGTCTGTAAAGCACACCCGTTTGACTGTCGAGCAGGAAGATGCGGTCGGTTTCGACCAATTCTTCTCCGTGATCGACCATGTAAATATGGTACCGGTCTATGCTTCCCGCGTCGGCTACGTGTTCCTGTGCCGAAGCCGAACGGACGCCTACGGAAAGTGCCAACACAACACCACCACAAAACAACAGCTGCGACGCCTTCATGAACGCCTCCCACTTGGAGAAAGAGAATTGTTGTACAGCGCGCGCTGTCATCTATCCATCACGTCGACCGACCCGCGATTCGTTCGCGCATCACACCGACGGATATGCTAAGAGACGACCATCGTCGATTGGCGTGCACACCCTTTCCATGGTCTCCTGCGATGGACCAGTGTTGAAACAAGACTTCCCGCGGTAACAACCCAGGCGCGGTGTGCAGGGATTGGCAGAACGCTGGCCCTGGCTCGAGACCGGCGTTCGTCACGCCTCGATTTCACGCCTATATTCTGGAGACCGATGGTCGGCAGTTGGCCGGGACGTGGAAACGGGAGAGTGTCATGGATCAGGCAGCGCCGGGCGACGTCACCCAGTTGCTCAAGCGAATGGAGAATGGGGACCGTGACGCCGTCGAACAGCTATTTCCCCTGGTATACGACCAGCTTCGAGGGGCAGCCCGGCGTGCGCTAGCGGGAGAGCGGCCGGGGCACACGCTCCAGGCCACCGAATTGGTGCACGAGGCCTACTTCAAGCTCCTGGGATCGGCGCAGGTCGAGTGGCAGGGACGGGCTCATTTCGTGGCCATTGCCGCGCGGGCCATGCGCCAGATTCTGGTAGACCATGCCCGAAGGCGCCAGGCCGACAAGCGCGGCGGCGGAGCGCAGCATGTCACCCTGGGGGACGCCCAGGCTGAACTGGCTCTCCCTACAGAGGAATTGCTGGCGTTGGATGCCGCGCTCGATCGTCTCCAGGAACAAGACCCGCGGTTGCGCTCGGTTGTGGAATACCGGTTCTTCGGTGGGCTAACCGAAAAGGAAATTGCCGAAGTGTTGGACCTCACCATCCGAACTGTCCAGCGCGATTGGGTCAAGGCACGCGCCTGGCTGCATCAAGAGATTTACCCGACCAGCGCGTGAGCCGGAACAACATCCCATTGCGCCTCGTCTATCAATGATGACACCCGAATCTCGTTGGTCCCGTGTCGCGGATCTATTCGACCGGGCGCTGGAGCGCCCGGGCTCGGAACGAAGCGCCTGGCTTGCCCAGGCCTGTCCCGATGATGCCGGTCTTCGGGATGAGGTCCAGCGCATGCTGGATGCTCACGAGGCTCCGGGTGGTATTCTAGACCTCCCTTCCCCCGCCGGATCCGAGCCCGCCGACTCCACCGAGCTGTCGGAACGCGTCCGAGATCTCTTGGCGGACCGATACGTCATCGAGCGGGAGTTGGGCCGTGGCGGAACGGCCACTGTGTTCCTGGCCCAGGAGCGAAAGCACTCTAGGCCGGTCGTGCTCAAGGTCCTCAACCCCGAAATCGCCGCGTTGTGGATCACCGATCGTTTCGAGCGCGAAGTGCAAATCGCCGCCCGGCTGGGTCACCCTCACATCGTGGGGCTGATCGACTCTGGTGAGGTCGACGGCCTGATGTACTACGTCATGCCGTTCATCGAGGGCGAGACGCTTCAAGCCCGTCTCG
>CAXMUQ010000229.1:0-7707 GCA_964196605.1 uncultured Acidimicrobiia bacterium | reverse complement strand
ACCATCGATATCCAATTCCCGGGCCAACCCCGTCAGTCGGGCAAGGTCGTCACCGCTACCGGCAATGCGCAGGGTGATGTCAGGGATCTCCCTCCGGGCGATCGTCAGCGCCCGGAGAGCCACATCTACACCTTTATAACGCTTGAGGCGCCCAACGTACAAGAAGAACGGCGGATTTTCAGGGGAAATTGGCTCAGGGGGTCCCGCCGCCGGAGCTACGCCCGGGTGAATGACCCGTATCCGATCCCGCGGCACACCCCGAACCACCAGATCGTCCCTGGTGCTTTCGCTGATGGCGTGGAACCCAGCCCGCCGGTACACCCATGGGATAGGACGCTCCGCCAGCCACACCATCGTCGCGGCCGGCACCGAGGCTACCCGGAACGCCGTGGTCCCAAAGAGGTGAGGTATCATGGCACAGAACGGAGTGTTGCACAGTGTGGTCAGATACAGCGGGAGTTTGTTGATATCCTCGACCACGATATCGGGTGGGTCAGCCCCTAGCAGACCGCTAAAGGCACGGCGCGCCTGTGCCGCAAAGGAATGCCTCTGGCCTACGCGGTGCACGTCGATGCCGCTGACGGTGGCACGCCCCTGACACCCCTCCCAGCCAGAGGCCAGCAATCGCACCCGATGACCACGCTCGGCCAACCGCTGGAACAGCTCGAAGAAATGGACCTCGGCGCCACCGGCCTGCGGGTTGTCTATATCGAGCCAATTGACGGCGAGAATGTTCACAACCGTCCCTGTGAACGCGCAATCTTATCCAGGATACCGTTGACGAACCCGGGAGATCGAATTGGACCGAACCAGTGCGCCAGGCGGACGGCCTCATCGATGATGACCTTGGCCGACTTGGTGGCGTCGGGCATTACGGTTTCGTCGGTGAGCTCTTGAATGCCGATCCGGAGGATGTTGCGTTCGACAACACCCAATCGGTCCAGGCGCCAGTTCTCGCTGGCTTCCGCGGCGAGTCGGTCGAGTGAGTCGACGTCTTGCACCACCGCCTGTGCCAGGTCTTCGGCCGGCTCGAGTAGCTGCGGTCCACCGTGGCGGCACAATCGGAGCGTGCGGGTAGCGACTTCCCGCAATGGCGCCTGATCCTGCAGGTCCCACGCGCACAGCAACTGCAGCGCCCTGGCCCGCGTCTTGGATTCAGGTCTGAGCATCGAGCGAGCGAAGTTTGCCCAGAGCGTCCGCCAGTTGGATGGCGGACTCCGCCGCCTCGTATCCCTTGTTCCCGGCGCCGCCACCCGCCCGGGCAGTTGCCTGCGGCAGGGAATCGACCGTCAGCACACCGAAGCCGAGGGGAATCTTCGACTGGACCGCCACGGCCGTCAGCCCCTGGGTCGCGGCGCTGGATACGTATTCGAAGTGGGGCGTCTCTCCGCGGATGACCGCGCCGAGGGCCACGATGCAGGCGTAGCGGCCACTGTCTGCCGCGGCGGCGCAAGCACCGGATAGTTCGAAGGCTCCGGTGGTCCACAGGATGTCTACCTGATCGTCGGGGATGCGCGCGTCGCGGGCACATCTCCGTGCTCCGTCGAGCAACTTGCCGGTAATTACTTGATTGTATCGGCTCACGACTATGCAGACCCGTCCCACTGGGCCAAGTCGTCCGGAAATCTCTGGCATGGTTGTTAATGACCTATTATGTGGCCGAGCTGATCGCGCTTGGCGGCGAGGTAGTCACGATTGTCGTCGGTGGCTTCGATGAGGAGCGGGACACGTTCGATGATGCGCAATCCGTATCCGTCTATCCCTACCAGCTTGCGAGGATTGTTGGTCATGACACGAATCGTGGTCAGTCCCAGGTCACGCAGGATCTGAGCGCCGATTCCGTAGTTCCGCAGGTCGGCGCCGAACCCCAACTTCTTGTTGGCCTGAACCGTGTCGGCGCCACCATCCTGCAACTCGTAGGCGCGCAGCTTGTTCAGCAGGCCGATCCCCCGCCCTTCCTGGTCGAGGTAGACGATGGCGCCATGCCCCTCATTGGCGATGAGCCGCATGGCCTGGTGCAACTGGGGACCACAATCGCATCGGGCGGAGCCGAAGACGTCTCCGGTGAGACACTTGGAGTGCATGCGGACGAGGACGTCTTCACGTCCGTCGACTTCACCGCATATCAGCGCAAGATGCTCGGCGTTGTCGACTTCGTTGGCGTAAGCCACAATGGTGAACTCACCGTACGGCGTCGGCAATCGCGCTTCGGCCACCCGGCGAACCAGACGTTCCGTTTGCAGGCGATAGGCCACCAGCTGGGCCACCGTCACCATGGTCAAACCGTGCTCCCCGCTGAAAATCTCCAGTTCCGGGCGCCGCGCCATGGTACCGTCGGGGTTGAGGATCTCACAGATGACGCCCGCAGGTCGCAATCCGGCGAGTCTTGCCAGATCCACGCTGGCCTCGGTCTGACCCACGCGCTGCAGCACTCCCCCTGGCCGCGCCCGCAATGGGAACACATGGCCCGGCCGGCGCAAATCCTCCGGCCGGGTACTAGGGTTCATGGCTACGTGGATGGTGGCTGCCCGGTCCGCGGCCGAGATGCCGGTGGTCACGCCGAAGCGCAGCTCGGCGTCGACGCTCACTGTGAAGGCGGTGGACAGCGCCTCGGTGTTGCGGTCGGCCATCTGCGGCAGCCCAAGCTCATCACACCTGGGGCCATCCAACGCCAGGCAGATCAACCCGCGACCGTGAAGCGTCATGAAATTGATCATCTCCGGGGTGACCAGTTCCGCGGCGCATACCAGATCGCCTTCGTTTTCGCGGTCCTCGTCGTCCGCCACGATTACGATCTTGCCGTTACGCAGATCTTTTATGGCCTGTTGGATTGTGCCGGGTTCCATAGTCATTTCTGGCCCCGTCCCGGGGCCCTCAGGGTCATGATGGTCACTCATCGTCCGAATTGACCCCCATCCACGGGCCTGTCAGGGCGGCAACGTACTTGCCGATGACATCGCCCTCCAGGTGGACCAGATCCCCGGTTTTCAGGGACCCCAGGGTCGTCTCGTCTAAAGTAATCGGGATCAACGAGATCTGGACCATCCCCGGGTCCGGCATGGTGTTGACGGTAAGGCTCACCCCGTTCACCGTTATCGACCCCAGAGGGATGCATAACCGGGCAATCTCGGCCGGGACGCTCAGGTCGATGAGTACGGCGTCGTCCCGCCGCGCTACTTTCAAGACCTGACCCACCCCGTCAACGTGCCCCTGGACCATGTGGCCTCCCAGCCGGTCACCCATACGGAGGGCCCGCTCGAGGTTGACCCGGCTACCGGCCTGTATTGTCCCGAAAAACGTCCGGTCTATCGACGTGGCGATCACGTGGACGGCGAACGACGACTCGGCCGCCCTGATCACCGTAAGGCAGGCCCCGTCGACGGCGATGCTCTCCCCCACGGCCACGTCGGTATAGGGCGCGTCTATTTCCAGTTCCAAGCCGCCGTCCGAGTGCTCGGTGGCGGTCACCGTACCCACGGCGCTGATCAATCCGGTAAACATGATTGCCGATCCATGACGAGAAGAGTGTCCTGGCCCAGGCTCCGCCGTTCGATGACCGTCCAGCGACTGGCGTCCGCCAGTGGCGATCCGGTCAGACCGCGGGTCGCGGGTACGCCTTCAGCGCCTAGCCACAGCGGACTTTGCACCCAATAGAACCGGTCGACCAGTCCGGCTTCCAGCAGAGCCCCGGCCAGGCTGCCACCGCCTTCGACCAGTATGGTGGTGATCCCGGTGGACCGTAGATGCACCATTGCCTGGTCCAGGGTGGGCGCGTGCACCCGCGTAACGCCATCAACCTGGCTCCCGGAGCCTTCCTGGGAGCCGCCCTCTCCGACCGAGACCACACGAGAGGGGACTTCGCCCGCAGTAACGATCATCGAAGCATCTAGTGGAACGTCCCCCGACCTGGTGAACACGATACGCGTCGGCGGGATGCGGGCCACCTTGTCGCCGCGGACCGTGAGCTGGGGATCGTCCGCCCGAACCGTGCCGGCACCAACAGCGATAGCGTCGAACCCGGCCCGCATACGGTGAACGTACTCGCGGGCTTCCGGCCCCGACACCCAGCGCGCGTTCCCGGAACGGTCGGCAATTCGGTGATCGATGCTGGTGGCCAGCTTGAGCGCGATCCACGGGCGTTCGGGCTGCCGGAAGCGATGCATGAAGCCGGCGTTCTGCCGACATGCTTCAGGGGCCAGGAGTCCACTGTCGACCTCTATACCGGCCTGGGCTAATCGTATGGCCCCGCCACCCGCTTCGGGGTTGGGATCCACCAGGGCCATCACCACCCGCTTGACGCCGGCTTCGATCACAGCGTCGACGCAAGGAGGTTGTTTGCCTTGGTGGCTGCAGGGCTCGAGTGTGACGATCAGAGTACTCCCTTTGGCCTCCGCACCAGCCTGCTCGAGCGCCTCACGCTCGGCGTGGCGCTCGCCAAACATTGCGTGGTATCCCTCACCCACGATGACGCCGTCAGCCAGAACCACCGCGCCTACCATCGGGTTAGGATGAACCTGGCCCCAGCCGTGCCACGCCAGGTCGATGGCGCGGAGCATGGCGGCGCGTTCGGTTACCATGGCCGGATTCCGCCCGCTGCGCAGGGCAGGTACCGGCTGTATGGGTGGCTGGTCACATGCGCAATGTAACGGTCAGTTTGAATGCCAGGAATATCGAATGCCCATGAATAGTGAATAACGAAGTGGTTGGTAAATTCCCAATTCACTTCGATATTTCTGACATCGTTCTTCAATATTCGTTGATTGGGTTAGAGAAACTGGCTAGTAGCAGCGGCATACCCCCACAAGAAAAAAGCCCACGGTAATGAATTTCCGTGAGCTCTCGAGCAGCAGCCTGATCGACAATCATACAACACGGAACGTTACGCCGCAAGGCCTGTCGCGGCCGGCAGCCAGTCAATTGAAGGGAAAGGGCTGGGTGGCCGACGGGAATCGAACCCGCGTCCGCAGATTATCAGGCTACTGCTCTACCATTGAGCTACGACCACCACGGCGATTGACCTACGAGGGCGATAAACTCCTCCAGCACGCCTTCCCTACCCCCCGGCGTCCGACCAGTAGCATGCGACGGACCGTTGCGACCCGGTCGGTCATCTCAGGATTATGTTGCGCGGGCGCGAGGGCTGAAACACAATCTCATCCTCGACCCTCAATGGGACCGAGGCAGAAACCCACAGCAGGGAGCTTTCGAGCGCGGTAAGGTAGTACCACGAGATTGCGAAGCCTTGAAGCACTATTGGTGAGTTGTATCACCGGTGGGACAAACTGCAGGTTGGTTACAATCCTAGCTTGAGTCCCGCAGACAAGAACAACAACCCGTCTCCCGGGTCGGTCCCCTCGAAGGTCGTGGCGAGTTGCTCGTCCTCTCCAAGCTGGTAACCCACTTCGAACGCCAAGCTCACCACGGGAAACACCAGCGCCAAATCGCCAAACACGAGAAACCGACGAGTGGCGACATCGACCGCCACGGACTGCAGCAGAAACGGTATCGATGGATCGGCAAACAAGGCCACGGCCTCACCGCTGTACCAATCTATTCCACCGCCGAACCCGACACTCAACACTGAAGCGTGCCAACCAAGCACCGCGCGCAGATTGGTGGCGTTCAGGTCGGTACCAAAGGCGTAGGCGCCGCTGGTGTACAGGTAAGACGGCAATTTACGCCACATGAGTGACGCGGTGGCGGCAAATGGGCTGGTGTCGTCGCCCACGATGCCCAGCCGCACCCCGGCGCCGAAGCCGAGGGCCACTTCTCCAATGCGTGGTGCATCAGGGTCGATGGTAAGGTCATCGGCGTTCCCTGGGAGGAGCTGCAAGGCCCCCAACAGATCCACCGCCAGAAGGCCGTTCTTCATGCCGCTGTAGATTCCCACAGCCACATCGATGGTTGGTTCGGGCGCGGTAACTTCGTCGCCGGCCGGAACGACGTTGCTGGAACCGTCGTAGGTGTCGCTCGGCAAGGTGACCCGGGCAACGTTGACCCTCAAGGTCACGGCAAAATGCCCCAAGCCGCCAAGCATACCCACTCGGCCGAGTTCGGGATTACCACCGCTGATGAGCATTCCTACTATGGGTTGGTAGATCGTGAGACCGTCTACCGCGGCGTTGCAGAGATTACCTTCGGTCCCGGTGAAGGGCTGGCACTGGCTGTTCTGCGCTAGTCCGACTGTGGGGCATGCCACGGCAAAATACAGACCCACTAGAGCAAATCGCGACCAGCGCATACGACCTCCTTACTTGGTGAACCGCACCTCCTGCTGTCCGGTACGGATCTCGCCGATGACCCACGTTCCAACCCCGGCACGCTCGGCGGCCTCGACCGCCAGCGCCACTGAATCGGGCGGCAGGACTCCGATGTAGCCGATGCCCAGGTTGAACACTTCCCGCATCTCCGCCGTGTCCACCCGGCCACCCTGTTGCAGTATCGTGAACAACTCGGGTATGCCCCAACTCTTCGAATCCACCACTGCGCTGGTGGATTCAGGCAATATGCGGACCAGATTTCCAGGTATTCCCCCCCCCGTGATATGGGCCATGCCATGCATGTGACCCATGACCGGTTGCACGGCGGAGGAGTATGAGCGGTGGACGGCGAGCAACGCGTTGGCCACTGTGCCGTTGGTATCCGGCATAGCGTCGTTCAACCCAAGACCCATGTCATGAAACAGAATGCGGCGCGCCAAAGTGTACCCGTTTGTGTGGAGACCGGTAGAGGCGTATCCCAAGAGTACATCGCCAGGAACTATTGCGTCGCCGTGGATGGCGGTGCCGCGTTCGGTCACTCCGACTATGGTCCCGGCCAAATCAAAATGCCCTGGCTGGTAGACACCGGGCATCTGAGCCGTTTCTCCACCGGTCAGCGCCATGTCGTGTGCCCGGCATCCACGGGCAACACCCTCAACCAGGTCAGCGATGGCATCGACGCCAAGATCGGCCCCGGCGATGTAGTCCATGAACGCCAACGGCGTAGCACCGTGGACCAGGATGTCATTGACGCTGTGGTTGACCAGGTCCTCACCCACGGTGTCGAATCGCCCAGCCGCTTCCGCCACCAGCACCTTGGTCCCCACCCCGTCGGTACTCATGACGAGCGTGGGTTCGGCCAACCCAGCGGGGATGCGCACCATGCCGCCGAAAGCGCCGATGGCGCCGGTTACCCACTGGGTGCGTGTACCTGCCACCGTGCGGGCGATCCGTTGTTTGGCGGTTTCCGCGGCGGCCAAGTCGACCCCTGCGTCACGGTAACTGGTCGCATTGCTCTTGGGAGAAGCGGGGGAATCGGTCATTCGGTGCTAGCCCTATGGTTCGGGCTGGATGTCGAACCGCACCAGGTCCCCGAAGGCGCGTACCCTGTCGGTCACTTCGGAGGGGCCGATCTCGTGAAAGCGATTGACTGAGAACGCCTCCACGGCAAACGAACCCATGGCTGATCCGTACACCATGGCACGGCGCACGTTATGTGAACTCACGTCGCCGGTCCGGGCAAGATGGGCCATGAACCCTCCGGCGAAGGCGTCGCCGGCACCAGTGGGATCGAATATCTCTTCCAGCGGATAAGCCGGGACGTAGAAGGTGCTGTCCTTGTCCACCAGCACGGCCCCGTACTCTCCCTGTTTGATGACGGCCATGGAGGGCCCTTGCTCGAGGATCCATCGCGCCGCCCGGTAGATGTTCCAGTCGCCGGACAGCT
>CAXMUQ010000228.1:0-12437 GCA_964196605.1 uncultured Acidimicrobiia bacterium | reverse complement strand
GTAGTGGTGATCTCAGTTTTCCTGTCCCTTGGGCGACTGTCCCCGAAGAGAGCGATGTTTCGTCGCCCGAAGAGTACACGTCATTGTTGGAGGCAGCGGGATTTCGTGTCACCGCTGAGCGCAATAGGAGCGCGTTCGCATTGGAGTTCTTTTCCCAACTTCAGGCTAAAGGTGGTGCGGGAAGCTCACCGTTGGGGCTCCACATTCTGATGGGAGATTCGGCTGCACAAAAAGTCAAGAACATGATTGAGAACGTATCGCAGAATCGTGTCGCTCCAGTAGAACTCATCGCCGAGAAACCGAATTAGAACGCTGCTTCCTACCCAACCGACAGAGGACGCATGGAACGCGCGATCGAAATCTTCGCGGCGATCAATTTTCTGATCCTGGGCCTATCGCACATCTTTCAGCACCGGGCCTGGGCAGAGTTCTTCCTTAGATTACGCGAGCAAGGCCGTCCAGGCGCGTTTGCCAATGGTTTCCTGACGCTGTTCACCGGCTCGCTCATTGTCGCGTTTCACAATGTCTGGTCGTGGCCGGGAGTACTCCTCACGGCGATCGGATACAGCATGCTGTTGAAGTCCGCGGTCGTGTTTATCCGACCTGACTGGGGTTTGGCGTCCATGGCACGAGTCACCCCTGAGACGTCACGGAAGTTCGTCTTGGCAGGCATTATTCTCGTCGCCGTCGCCTTGTTCCTTGGCTACTCCATTTGGCAAGGCTGATCCGCGCTCCGCTCTAACGAGACACCTGGGAACCCCTTATATTTTGGTGGCGCGCACCAACCGCGAGCGGGGCCTCGGCGGCCCATACCAACGCACATGCGTTGCCGTACGAGGACAGGAAGAAACCAATGATACCATACGACAAACTCACGATTATCAGAAATCGACATCGAGCCCATGACCTAGCTCGTTTCCGAGAAGTTGTCGAGCTCTATTTCGAACGGACCGAGTACCAAACCGACGAGCACCAACTCGATTGGGAAGGCGCGCGGGCGGCACGAGCTCAGATCAACCGAATGCTCCCACGAATAATCCAGATCGTGAACGCCGCAGGCCTGAGCACCAGAAACGCCGGAACGGGCCCCAGGAACAGAGGAGTCGACGCGATCCGCAACATCTTTGACGCCAGGGACGCTGGGCGATCTGAAGAAGAGGTCCTGGACCTTGTCGACATGGCCATGGGAGTGTACCAGGCCAACCACTTCAGCGCCTGGTGGCGCACCGTTAACCCGTTCCATTATGCTGGCGTTGCGCTCGGATTCGTCCTAGGACTGCCACGACAGGGACTCGAAGCCATTGGACTGGTGGGGAGGGGTTCGGCAACGATGCCTTTGCTCCAAGCCGAACACGTCACCAGGTTGGAGGACGTGGCAACCCGGCTGACCGACGGACAGGATTCGATCGAAACCAGACTCGCTGAGATGGCTGATCGTCAGGAACGGCGCCTGTCCGAAAACGCCGACCAAGTGGCGGATCTGGCCGAGCGGCTCGAATTCGCCGAGCGAATGATAGCGCAGCATAAACCGGTCAACCCGGCCGGGGCCTCGGAAGACGAAGAGGTGGTCACGCCCGTCTGAATTCAGGACAGCGGCCACACCTCGAACCGCAAATGGGGACTAGCAGCCAAACTGTCCAATACTAGTTCGGCCCGATCAACGCGTCGCAACTGCTTCCTAGAAATATGTCCGCAGGGCGGTCGCCCCCGCTCACCGGTTACCGCCTTCAGGTTGACATCTCGGCGGTCGTACAGCAGGATGAATCGCACCTTGCACCAGGCGATGCTAGCCGAGGGGCGCTCGGTTGCAGCGTGAGTGTGTGCCCCCCAAAGAGGAGACAAACACCATGACCGAGAATCGACTTGACGGCCTCGGGCCGGCCCTACGTGGAGAGTTGGTCACGCGCGAGAACAAGGATGCGTTTGAGGCCGCTCGCTTCCGGGGCTGGAACCGCGACCTGAATACGCGCGTGACCCCTCTGGGGTTCGTAGTCGCGTCTGGTCCACGGGATGTCGCGACCACCGTGAAGTTTTGTCGCTCCAACAACATACCCATCACTGTACGCGGCAAAGGCGCACACTCACCCTACGGGATGGCGAACGACGCAGTGGTAATCGACCTCGTGAACATGACCTCCGTCCGCGTCGATCCGGAGAACAAGTTGGTTTATGTCCAGGCCGGTGCTGACGGAGGCGATGTCGATCACGAGACAGCACTTCACAATCTGATCTGCTTAACCGGCTCGGTCTCACACACCGGCTTCGCGGGCGTAGCGCTCGGGGGAGGCATTGGCCACCTGAGTCGTTGGCTCGGGGCTGTGGTCGATAGCATCGTCAGCTACGAGATGGTCACCGCCGAGGGAGAGATTGTCCGTGTGGACGGATCCGGTGACTCGGAGCTGTTCTGGGGAATGCGTGGCAATGGAGCGAGCTTTGGCATCGTAACGGAGTTCGTGTTGAATCTCCGCGACATGCCCAACGCCGGGGTTATCCGCGCAGCTCCAATATTGTGGGGCACTGACAAGGCGAAGGAAGTCATGTCGTCGTGGATGGAGCGCATTGCCAGGGCCGGACGCAAGAAGACAGAGACGCTCCAGTTTGCGTTTCTCCACTCCCCGGATGGTCACCCGGTCTGTGGCGTCATACCCCTCATCGTCGGCGAAACCGAGGAAGCGGCCACGGCGACCTGTGACGAAGTGGCAGCGTATGGCGGCGGGGCGCTGGTGCGTCAGGACACCCAGCTGCCGTACACCGCGATGCAGGCTGCACTTGACGAGGCCTTCCCGTATAACGCCAACTACTGGGACAAGGGCGTCTTTGTCGATTGGGATCCGAGTGACGACAAGGCGGTCGAGGCCATCGTCGACCTTGCTGTTAGGACCTGGAACGAGAAACCTGAATTCGCGTCCGATCAATGTACCTTCCTGCTCTTCATGGAGGTCAATGGCGCCGTGGGCGAGGCTGATCCGGCCTCGACCTCATTTGGCGCTCGCGACGGACGCCTGTGGTGCACGGCCCTCACGGGTTGGTCCGGCGACGACGACGGCAAACGCGCTGCCAGCAAAAAGTGGTGCGATAGCTTCGTCGAAGCGCTAGCGCCATTTCACGTAACGACATATCTCAACAATGCCATGCCCGAAAACGAAGACGACATGAGGCTCGTCTTCCCGGAAGAGACCATGAAGCGTCTGCGGGCTCTCAAGAAGAAGTACGACCCCGAGGGCATGTTCAAGATGGGAGCGTGGCAGTACGACGCCAACACGTGAGGGCTTCTCAGATCACACCGACGGGAGCCGCATCGGCATGTGCATTCCACCATGAACGCGCGTGGTCACTGGTCCAGGGCTCCGTGGCCGCTATGCGCTCGAGCATAGCCCCCGTCAGCTAGGAGAGCACTACAGTATTCTTCACGATCGCTTCACGAAGAAACTGCCATCTTTGGCGAGTCGTCGGTATCATAGCTAGGAGTCCCTATGTCCCTCATTCGCCTCACCGCCCTGCTGCCGTTATGGCTGGTAGCCGCCACCCCTGTGGCCGCCCAGGACCCGGTACCCTATCAACAAGTCCAGCGGGTCTTGGACGCCCGGTGCACCAGCTGTCACTCCGGCGCTGAAGCGGCTCGCGGCCTCGAGCTCGACACGTGGCAGCATCTCATCGCCGGCTCAGCCGACGGGGCGGCGGTGGTCCCCTACGACAAGCGGCACAGCCTGCTGACGGCTCTCACCACCAGCCTGGTGGGCGGTCCCCACCCGGTGGAACTGGACGCCGATCCGCTCACGCAAGACGAGCAGGCCTTGATAGCGACCTGGGTCACCGAAGGCGCCCGCTCGCCCAACGGCGAGCTGCCTTACGCCGACGCCGACCAGCTGCTGTACGTCGCCAACCAGGGCGTGGCCATGGTGTCGGTGATCGACATGACAACGAACCTGTTGATCCGAACCGTCGACCTCCAGACGCTGGGGTTTTCCCCCAACGCCATGCCGCACCACATCGTGGTGGAACCGGACGGATCTCATTGGTACCTGTCGTTGATCGCCGCCAACGTAGTCCTCAAATTCGATCGCGCCAACCAGCTGGTGGGCCAACTCGACATCGAGCGCCCCGGGCTCCTGGCCCTGGACCCCTGGAGCGACTTCCTGTACGTGGCACGGTCGATGGTGGCGGTGGACCCGCCGTCCTCGATCGGCATGGTCCGCCGGAGCGACATGGCCGCCGAAGACCTGGCCACGTTCGTGCCCCGGCCCCACGCGCTGGCCATCTCCCCCGGCGGACAGTACGTCTTCACGGCGAGCCTGGCGGTCAATCAGGTGGCCACCATCGACCCCGTGGAGGAGACAGTCGAACTCGCGGACCTGGGTGGCGACCGACCACACACCTTCATCGGGCTGGCGGTATCGCCCGACGGGCACTGGATGGTCGGCACGACGGAACTCACCTCGAGTGTGTTTGTGTTCGACCTGGAGCGATGGCCCGACCTGATACCGGTCGACACCATCGTCGTCAACCCGGCCCCGTGGCACCCCGTCTTCACTCCGGACGGCCGCTGGCTGTACGTGGGCAATAACTGGGGCAACAGCGTCACCGTGATCGACATGCAGGACCGGCGGGTCGAAACGGTCATCGAAGGCAACGGCATCGCCCAACCACACGGTGCGGCCGTTTCGCCAGACGGGCGCTACGTCTACATCTCCAACCGCAACCTCGAGATGCCCGAGGGCCATAGCAAGGCCGGCCACCGCTATACGCCGCGCTACGACCTGGGAGACAACGCCACCTGGGGTACGGTGGTGGTAATCGACACGGAAACGCACAGCATCGTGAAGATCATCGAGGTGCCGGACTACGGTTCGGGCCTGGGGACGGCGACGCCCCAGCCATGACGCACGGGACCGGGCCGGCATTTCTGATCGTCTCGTTGCTCGCCGCTTCCTGGGCAGCGGCGCAGTCAGGGACCGGCTACCAGGTCCGCCCGGTGGCCGATGCCGCCACCCTCGCCGGCGGTGTGGTCTTCGACGGCGACGTGCCCCGGGCGCGTCGTTTCCTGATCACCAAGGACGTGGAAGTCTGCGGCTTGGGCTACCGCGAGCGGGAGGAGGTCGATGTCTCCGACGCGGGCGGCCTGCGCAACGTGGTGATTGCGATCGTGGGCATCGATGCGGGTAAGCCATGGCCTGCGGCGCCTGACGGCTGGGTACTCAACCAGGAGGGTTGCGTGTTCGATCCCCACGTCCAGGTGGTTCCTCGGGGCCAGGAATTGACCATCCTCAACCCCGACCCGGTGCTGCACAACATCCACGGGTTCGAGTTGATCGGGAGCGCGTCGCGGACCTTGTTCAACTTCGGGCAACCGCCGGAGCAGGAGACCATCACCCATGCCCTCCGACCCCGGCGCAGCAACCACATTCGCCTCGAGTGCGACGCGCACGACTTCATGCTCGGCTGGGTCTATGCCAGTGATTCGCCCTACGCCGTGGCGGTGGATGGAGACGGACGCTTCATGATCGACGACATCCCACCCGGAACCTATGGCGTCATCGCCTGGCATCCGTATCTTGGTACCCGTGAACAGCAAGTCACCCTGGCACCCAACCAAGCCGGGGAGATGGTGTTCCAGTTTTCCTCCGAGTAGCAATCGTCGCACAAACGGGAGCAGCGAGGAGCCGATGAGGACTTGGGCGACGAAACTCGGCCCGGCCGCACTCGCCATGGGTCTGGCGGCGTGCGGGCGTGAGGCCCCACCGGTGGAGGAGATCCCCGCCGGGGGCGGCATCTCGGCTGCGACGACCGGTACGACAGATTCCGCAGCCGCCCTGAGGTACGTCGCCATCGAGGTGGTGGATGGCGGCATCATTCGCGGCACCGTGCGCTACAGGGATGTCGTCCCCCAGGGACGTACCGTGTCGGTCCCCGAGGACTCGGCCACCTGTGGCGCTTCCCGGTTGGTACAACCGGTGCTGGTGGGTCCCCACGGGGGGTTGGCAGATGCCGTTGTTTCTCTGGTCGGCATCAGCCAAGGGGCGGCCCTGGTTCCGGCATCGCCACCGACCCTCGACCAGCGCGGTTGTAGCTTCACGCCGCACGTGCTGCTGACGCCCACTGGCGGTACCGTTCGGGTGCTCAACAGCGATCCCCTGACGCACAACGTCCACACGGCCGCGTTCGACAATCGCTCGGTGAATCGCACGCAACCGACCGGCATGGATGTCATAGAACTGAGCTTCGATGCACCCGAAATCGTGAAGATCAAATGCGACCTCCACCCCTGGATGAACGCTTGGATCGTCGTGATCGATCATCCCTATCATGCCATCACCGATGGAACCGGAGCATTCGTGCTCAGCAACATCCCCCCAGGGAGCTACACGCTGGAGGTCTGGCACGAGACGCTCGGTGTCCGGAAACAGACGGTGACGGTCGTGGCGGGGGAGACCTACGACAAGACCATCGACCTCGCCGCAGGAAACTGATCACCCCATGCTCGATGCCTCCCTAGCAAGCACTCGCCGGGCCGCCGCCATCCGCCTCGCCGCGTGTGGTATCGCGGCCGCCGTGGGGCTGTGGCTGTGGTGGCCGGATGTGCTCTGGGCGATTCAGAGCCCGATGCAGTCAGGGGACGGCGTCCGCACCTTCTTTGGCCTGAGCCCCCGGCGGGTGATCTGGGTGGTGGCCCAACTCCACCTGCTCTTTGCGGCTTTCGTTGTCGGTGTCCCCTGGTTCGCGGTGACGGTCGAGATCCTCGGATGGCGTAACGGCGACCCCAAGTACGATCGGCTGGCCCACGAGTTCGCCAGGTTGTTCGCCGCAGCCTTCGCCACGACGGCCGCGCTGGGCGGCTTGCTGACGTTCACTCTCATCGGCCTCTACCCGCGGTTCTCCGATTATTTCTTCGGCATCTTCGCGCCGGTGATGTACATCTACGGCGGCATCTTCCTGGCCGAGACGGCCGTACTCTACCTCTATTACAGCAGCTGGGAGCGGCTGCGGCATCGGAAGGCGCTCCACATCGGGTTGGGCCTGGTCCTGGTCGCGGTGGGCACGGTGATCGTCTTCATCGGGAGTTCGATGTCGTCCTACATGATGGCGCCCACCGGTGTGGACGAGACCGGGACGTTCGTCGGCACCACCTGGCAGGCCCTCAACAACCCGCTGTGGATACCCGTCGTGATCCATCGGCTGCTCGGCAACATCACCTTCGGCGGCTTCGTGGTGGGTGCCTACGGGGCTGTCAAGTTCCTCACCGCCAAGACCGACGACGCCAGGGCCCATTACGACTGGATGGGATACGTCGGAAACTTCGTGGGGCTGATGGGGCTCATCCCGCTCCCCTTTGCCGGCTATTACCTGGGCCGGGAGATCTACGGCGTGAGCCCGGTAATGGGCAATAACATGATGGGCGGCGATTTCTCCTGGGCATTCATTATACAGGCCATGCTCGTGGGCCTGTTGTTCATCATCGGCAACTACTATCTGTGGTCCGGCATGCGACGTATCCCGGGCGCAGAGCGTTACCAGAAGTACATCAAGTACTACATCGTCATCCTGGTGGCCTGTGTCGCCGTGTGGCTCACCCCACGGAATCTGCCCTTGAGCCCCGGAGAACAACTCGCCATCGGCGGCCAGGTACATCCGCTGCTCGGCGTGCTCGGCTTGATGTCCACCAAGAACGCGGTCATCAACCTGATCATCCTCCCCACCTTCCTGAGTTTCATACTCTATCGCCGGGCCAACAAAATCGCCCCGTTGCCCCTCTCCCAACCGCGCCTGGGTACGAAGATCTCCGTGGTGGCGGCGGGCGGGCTGTGCCTCGCCATCCTGGGGTGGTACGCCCAGGTGCTGTTCCGACTGGAGCCGGCCTCGCTCGATCTGGCAGCGGACAAGGTGGTGTACTTCCGCTTCACCGGCGTGCTGGTCGTGGTGGCCATGCTCGCCGCGATCACCAGTGTGATACTCGCGCTCCGCGATCGCGGGCACGTGGCCCAGGGCCTCTATTTGGCCGTCGTGGCCACGGAGTCGGTAGGCATCCTCGGCGTCTACGGCTACATCGTGACCACCGCGGCCAATCCGTTCCTGCGTCAACTCGCCGCGGCCCAATGGCTCATCCTGATGACGGCGCTCATCCTGGTGACCGCCATCGACCTGGCCATGTACCGCGGCGCCCGATCCTACGGTGGCATCCGCTGGGGCGACGTCACCGCCAAGTCACAGTACGCGCTCGTCTCCCTGTGCGTCATCATCATCATGACGATGGGCATGATGGCCTATGTGCGGTCAGGGTTGCGCGAGAACTGGCACATCTACGGCGTGCTGAAAGACACCTCCCAATGGGCCTACACCCCCAGCATCGGGGTAATGGTCCGTATGGTGGGGGGTATAACCATCGTGTTCCTCTTGGCGATCTCCTTCCTATTCTGGATCGCGGGCCTGGGGGCCAAACGCCCTGATGAAGAATCCGTGGATTAGAGTCGCGCTGTTCGTCGTCGCCCTGGTGGCACTGTTCGTCTGGGCCGGCGAAGTGGTGAGCCGGGCGTCGGGCAGCACCCTCCGCGCGGCTCCGGGCGAAGGCATCTCTCTCGAAAATGGTGAACTCATCTTCTGGGGACCGGGGAAGTGCCACACCTGTCACGCCGTCGGCACCCGCGGCCGCTCGGTGCGCGGTCCCAACATGGGAGCGTCGGCCGACGGGGATGCCATGATGATCCGCGCCGCCCAACGCGCGCGCCAACGCTCTGCCGAGTTGGGCAGCGACATGACAGCCACCGAATACCTGGTCGAGTCGTTGGTGGATCCGAGTGTTCATCTCGTCACCGGATTCAAGGACGAGATGCCGATCGTCTACCAGCCACCTGTCCATTTAGATCCCAACGAACTCACCTCGGTGGTCCTCTATCTCCAGTCTCTGGGGGGACAGCCCGATTCAGCCTCGATCGCCATCCCACGCGAAGTGCGCCTGAGCCGCCGCGCCGCCTTGGCGGTCACGCCGTGGCAACCATACCTCGAAGGCGATTCGGCCAAGGGTCGAGCGCTGTTCTTCGACCCCGATGGCCGGGCGCGCTGCGCCAAGTGCCACCGGGTCGGTGACGAAGGCGGCGACATCGGGCCCGAGCTCACGGCGGTCGCGGGCACGCGGACGACCCAGTCGATCGTCGAGTCGCTATTGCAGCCGAGCGCGTCGATCCCGGCCGGCTACGAAACGGAACTCATCGAGACCATCGATGGCCGCATCCTCGACGGCCTAGTGCTACGGGAAACGGCCGACTCCCTCTGGTTGGTGACCGCCCTGGAGGAAATGCTTTCGCTGCCACTGGCAAACATCGCCCGCCGGCGCACCCAGGACACGTCGCTCATGCCGGACGATCTGGCCGATTACCTGTCGGTCCGCCAGTTGCACGACCTGATCGCCTATCTGCGGACCCTCGAGTAAAGATTGGCTGGCGCCGAGATGATGAGCCGTCCGCCGAGACGAGGCCCCCCCGAGGAACACGAAGCGCGAGTCTTCTGGCGGACCGTGGTGGTCCTGGCGGCAACCTACCTCGGCCTCCGGTTCGGCCTCCCGTGGGTTTCCGTGTGGCTCGGGCTGAGCCCACTGCCGGCACCGATTCCGGCGTTCGCCATGGGGATCTACCTGCTGTGCGCAGTGTTCGGGGCGCTGGTGTACGTGAGCAGTGACGAACGGCGCTGGCGCGCGTTCCGCACACCCGTCGTGCGCCTGCTGGTGCTGCACCCGGGGCCTGGCTGGCGCATGCGGATTCTGGTGCTGGGACTGGCGCCGCTCGCCGTCGGCTGGATGGTGTGGCAACACGTGTCCCCCTCTGCCGACGTTCCCACCGTGATCCGGTTGCAGCACCCTACGCAACCCGAAGCGTATGCCGCTATGGTCAATCCCCATCCGGTGCTCTCGGGTGATGACGCACGCGCGGGCACGGTGTTGTACCAGAAGAATTGCCGCCCCTGTCACGGCGCCGCGGCCAACGGCGCAGGTCCTTTGGCCCGCGGACTCAGGTTGCGACCCGTCGACTTCACCGATGGCGGCACCATCGCATCGGTGATCGAGTCGTACCCCTTCTGGCGCGTGCGCGAAGGGAACGCGGGAATGCCAGACATCGCCACCCCGTGGAACTCCGCGATGCCGGCATGGCAAGACGAACTGACGGATGACGACATCTGGCGCATCATCACCACCGAGTATCGCTTGTCGGGCACCGAACCGCGCAAACCCGAGGGCGGCCAACCGTGAGGCGGTGGAGCGCCGTGGGTGGCCTGCTGATGCTGGCACCGTCTGTGGCGGCGGCGCAGTGGCTGGCGTTCGATGTCCCCGACCGTCCGGAAGTCACTGCGTTGTTCGCCGAGGCCGGCAGAGACATCTACGGCACTCACTGCTGGTTCTGTCACGGCGACGACGGGGACGGGCTCGGCCCCATCGCTGAGTACCTGTGGCCCCGGCCGCGAGACTTCACCATTGCCAGTTTCAAACTGCGAACCACACCGAGCGGGGAGTTGCCCATCGACGAGGACCTGTTCCGCACCATCTCGCTCGGTGCACCGGGTACGGCGATGCCCGCGTGGGGCTCGGTGTTGACGGTGGAGGAGCGCTGGCAGGTCATCGCCTACCTCAAGACGTTCGCCGACGGGATGTTCGAGGACGAAGCGTTCGATCCGTATGAGACGGTAATCACCATTGACGGTCCGCCTCGGGGTTCTGCGGAGTCGCTGATCGAAGCGGGACGCACCGTGTACCAGGAGTCGGACTGCTGGGAATGCCACGGCGCCGCCGGCCGGGGCGACGGTCCCAAGGCCGACGAGCTCAAGGATGATTGGGGCTATCCCATCTGGGCCACCGATCTCGAGCTCGCCTGGAAATTCCGCGGCGGCAGTACGCCTCGGGAAGCCTACCTACGGCTCAGCACCGGACTCGACGGCACGCCCATGCCGTCCTACGCGCAAACGCTCACCGCCGAGGAACGTTGGCAGGTGGCCTACTACGTGGCGTCCCTCGAAGAGCATGGCGCACGCGAAAGCGCCAGGCCGGTCGTCATCTCTGCCTTGCGGGTCGACGGCACGCTGCCGGCAACCCCCGAGGAAGAGGCCTGGAAGTCCGCCACGGCGATCTGGGTCCCGATGACCGGACAGGCGACATACCCCCCGCGGTGGCAGAACCCCGCCGTCACCGATCTCGTGGTACAGGCGATGTACAACGCCGAGGAGATTGCGCTCCGCGTCAGCTGGAACGATCGGGCCGCCGATTCGGTGCCGGCGGAGGCGATGCTCGCGGAGGTCGAAGGCTGGACCGCCGATGATACCTATCCGGTCATCTTTCCGGATGGCGAGCGGAGGCGAGGGTCGTATCGCGATGCGCTCGAAGTGCTGTTCCCCACCACGGATCGTGGACCGATCCTGCCACACCTGGTCTATGGCGACCCGCGACGGCCGGTCGATCTGTGGCGCTGGACGGCCAGTGCCAACCCTGAGGGGGCAACCGGATCGGTCGAGGAATGGCGCGCGACCGGTCCGAAGGAGCCGCTCACCACCCAACCAGCGGACCGTCAACTGGCGAAAGGCCGTGGCGTATGGATCGACGGTCGCTGGGCGGTAGTATTGCGGCGGCCTTTGGCTGCCGACGCTCCCTTCCAGCCGGGCGGGTTAGTGCCCATCGCCTTCCACGTACGGGACGGATCCCACGGTGAGACGGGGCTAAGAATGTCGCTGTCGTCGTGGTATTTCCTTCATCTGCGGGAGCCGGCCGGTGCCTCGGAAGCGCTGCTGGTGTTGCTCGCGATGGTGGGGAGTGTGGTCGTGGAATACGGTGTTGTTCGGGTCATGCGCCGCCGCGCCCGCGACGGCCGGCTGCAAGCGTTCGGAGTTGGTTCGTGAATACTCGCGTTTCTTAGCGTCCTACCCGCACGATGTCGCCCGGGATGCGGTTGCCATAGAATGATTCGCCTCCGGTGCCGCCATATCGGCCTCCCGCTAGTTCGGCACACCCATGAATTCCAACCCTGTCTGGCTTGCGGCTATCCATATCTATAGATGCTCTATAGGAGTCCTCTATAGGTTTTCGATAGGAGCCACCCATGGCCGCCCGCAAAGCTGAACTTCTCAGGGGCACCCTGGACATGTTGATCCTCAAGACCGTTTCCTGGCCACACGGGAAGCCTAAATAATGGAATAGGGTTTCCTCCGTCGGCAATATTGGCAATCCCGAACCGGGCTTATCCTGCAAGCGGCACACTATAGGCACACAAACACGAATCCCCGGGCACCAGCCGCACCAAGGGATTCTCCTAACATACTGTTCTGTAATGTCTTACTCAGTGCCCCGCCTAGGACTCGAACCTAGAACCTCCTGATTAAGAGTCAGAATCAGTGGGTTTGGTAGAGTATGCTTGAGTAGTGTTGAAGTATGTCAGGTAAGCGTTTAGCGATGGTGTGAACCGCCCCGG
>CAXMUQ010000227.1:0-2940 GCA_964196605.1 uncultured Acidimicrobiia bacterium | reverse complement strand
GGCAAGGTCTGCCTCATGCGAGTACGACCCGAGGGCGGTGATCCGGAACTGGTCGCGGCGCCTCGGCCGGAAGAAGACGAACTGGCGTTTCATTCCCCGGAGATATTGCCTGGTGGGAAGTCCTTGTTGGCGACGTTGTGGCGTCGCCGTGGCGCGGCCGATATCGTGGCCATCGACATCGCCAGTGGCGCGCGCGAGGTGCTTGCCACCGGTGTACGGGGGCTGTACGCCCGGTCCGGGCATTTGGTGGTGGTCCGTGGTGACGGCGTGATGGAGGCGAGAGCGTTCGACGTGGGCACGTTGCGAACCTCGGGTCGACCGGTGGAAATCACCAAGATTGCCTGGGTGCGCGCCCAGGGCAGGCCACCCATCGCTCTGTCCCACGAGGGCACGTTGCTCTATCTGGAATACGACTGGTCTTCCGAGATCATTCGGGTTACCCCGGATGGCCGGCGGACCCGGATCGATCCGGCATGGAGTGGCCGGTTCGAAAGCATCGCCGTCTCCCCGACCGGTGATCGATTGCTGGTGTCGGCCTATCGCGACGGTCGCTCCGGTATCTGGGTCAAGGCGCTCGACACCGGTCCGCTCACGCGTCTCGCCAACGAAGGTACCTACGCCTACCGGCCTCGCTGGTCACCGGATGGGCGGTCGGCGATGTTCATCACCGATGTGGAGGGGCGCCCTCAGGCTTATACCACCTCGGCGGACGGGACGTCGGCTTCGGAGAATCTGTTGGACCAGGTCGGCGCCGTGGACGAGGTGTTCGTGTCGCCTGACGGGCGGTGGACCATCTACCGCGCTGGATCGGGTGGTGGACGCGATCTGTACGCCATCAGCAACGAACCCGACGCCCAACCGATTCCGCTGGCCGTTTCTCAGTACGAGGAATATTCCCCCACGCTGTCGGCCGACGGGAAGTGGCTGGCCTACGGATCCGACGAAACCGGTCGATCGGAAGTGTACGTGCGGCCCTTCCCCGACGCGGCACGCGGACGCTGGCAAGTGTCGCGTGAGGGAGGGACCGAGCCGAAGTGGGGGCCTGAGGGCAGGACATTGTTCTATCGTCGTGGCGAACGAGGGGACTTGATCCGGGTCGAGATCGGGCCCGGTGACTCGTTCACTGTCGCCTCGGAGGAGGTGTTGTTCCCCACGCTGGAATACCAAACGGATACCCGGAATCGGAACTGGGACATCAGCCCGGATGGAGCATCCTTCTATTTCGTCCTCGAGACACCCACCGGCGAGGCGCGCCAGGTAATGGTGTTGAACTGGTTCGAAGAATTGGAGCAGATGTCTGGAGGGCAGTGAAGGGCAGTGTAGGGAGCGACTTACCTGCTTCACCCTCTCCTGGCCCGGCGCCCGCCTTTTCCTTATAGTAGTGCCACCCTTCTAACTGAGCGCCCATTGGAAAACGTCACCGAAGAACTCCGTACCGCCCTGATCGACCGCTATGTCATCGAGTCCGAACTCGGTGAAGGCGGCATGGCCACGGTCTATCTGGCCCACGACACCAAACACAACCGCAAGGTGGCGCTCAAGGTCATGAAGCCGGAGTTGGCGGCGATGATCGGGGCCGAGCGGTTCCTCAATGAGATCGAAGTCACGGCCAACCTGCAGCATCCCCATATTCTGCCGCTGCACGATTCAGGCGAGGCGTCCGGTTTTCTCTACTACGTCATGCCCTTTGTCGAGGGCGAAACGCTCCGTGCCAAGCTCGATCGAGAAAAGCAGTTCGCCATCGACGACGCCGTGGAGCTCACCCGGGCCATCGCCGGGGCACTGGACTACGCCCACCGGCAGGGGGTGATCCACCGGGACATCAAGCCCGAGAACATTCTCTTGGTCGAGGGCCAGGCGCAGGTGGCCGACTTTGGTATCGCGCTGGCGGTGAGCCAAGCTGGCGGCACGCGCCTCACCGAGACGGGCCTGTCCATAGGAACGCCACAGTACATGAGCCCGGAACAGGCCATGGGCGATCGTGAGCTGGACGCCCGGAGCGATGTCTACTCCGTGGGGGCGATGCTGTACGAGATGCTCACCGGAGATCCACCCTACATGGGCTCGACGGCGCAGGCCATCGTGGCCAAGGTGATCACCGAGCACGCGCCCTCGGTCTCCGCCACGCGCGACACGGTACCACCCAACGTGGCGGCCTCGGTGGACAAAGCGCTGGCCAAGCTCCCGGCCGACCGCTTTACCTCAGCGTCACAGTTCGCCGAGGCGCTGGTGACGCCGGGATTCACCGGGCTTACTAGCCAAGCTGCCGTTGCGGCTGGGCCAGCGACCTCTGGTAGCCGACGCACCACCGTCGCGTTGGCAGGCGCAGTCGCGCTCATGATGGTGTTGCTCGTCGGTTCGCTGCTCACCCGCCCGACGGCCGAGCCACCGCAGGTGGAGCGCCAGCGGGTGATGTTATACGCTGGCGACACCGACGAATCCGCCATCCTGCTCCGCACTGCGATAGCCCCCGAAGGAGACGCCATCGTCTTCGTGGACACTGTGGGAGGGAGCCAGCAACTGTGGCTCAAGGACCGTGCTCAGGCGAGCGCGACGCTCCTTTCGGGGACCATTGGTGCGGAGAGTCCGTTCTTTTCACCTGACGGTCAGTGGATCGGCTTCTTCGCCGACGGGAAATTGAAGAAGGTCCCGCGACGGGGAGGATCGGCCATCACGCTCACCGATTCCGCCCGTGGGATACTCCGTGGCGGTACCTGGCTAGGCGACGGAACCGTCGTCTTCAATCACCGGTGGGGTCTCTATCGGGTTGCCGAGACCGGCGGCGACGCGGACCTGTTGCTGGAAGGCCAGGACACCGCGGGATTCAACAGGGCAATCCTCGGTATCCAGGGTATTCGCAGCGATGGCGGCGTACTCTTCACTGGGTGTAGCGCGAATTGCAGCGTTGCCGGGACGTACGTTTTTGATTTCAGTGTCGGT
>CAXMUQ010000226.1:0-4617 GCA_964196605.1 uncultured Acidimicrobiia bacterium | reverse complement strand
GTGGTCATCAGTGGGGCGATCACGGTGAGTATGGCGCAGCTGGCCGACTACACCCCCGACCGGCTGGCGCATGAAATTTCGGGATCCACCGAATTGGGTGCCGACGTCGTCCTGCTCGAAGGCCAGCGGCTGCAGGAGGCTGTCGAGGCGCGCGGAGTCGTCGGCGCCATCGCCGAGCCCTTGTTCGGCGCCTATCTCATCCCGTTTCAGATCACCGGCCTGTTGCTGCTTACCGCGGTCGTGGGTGCCGTGGTGCTGGCCAAGCGGAGGATATGATGTTGCTCGGCCCCTCGCTGGTGCTGTCGGCCGTCCTGTTCGGAATCGGCGTGATCGGTGTGCTCGTTCGCCGGAACGCCATCATCGTGTTCATGTGCGTCGAGTTGATGCTGAACGCCGTCAACCTGAGCTTCGTAGCGCTGTCCCAATACCACGGAGTCGGCGGACGACTAATGGTGTTCTTCGTAATGACGGTCGCGGCGGCTGAGGCCGCGGTGGGCCTGGCAATCATTATTGCCGTGTTCCGCCATCTCGAGTCCGTCGATCTCAAGAACATCAACCTGCTACACGGATGACGCTCCTCTCTCTTGCCGGGCCTGCCGCCCAGGTACTGGATGCCGTTCCCAACTGGATGGTACTCCATCCACACTGGGTGTGGCTTACCGTAGCGCTCCCGCTAGTCGGCTTCCTGATCAACGGCAAGGTGGCCATGCTGGCGAGCGGCCCGGTACCCGGGCTCCCACCCAAGTCGGCCGCGCGGCTCACTGAACTGGTTCGCAAGTACCAGAAGAGCATCGTGTCGGTTGTCGGTACGGGCGTGCTCCTGGCCGCCTTTGTCGTGGCCGTTATGGTGTTTCTCGGCTTCCACTTCCTCGACAATCAGACGGGCTACGTGGTGCGGCTCTGGTCCTGGATTCCGGTCGGCCGGTTCCAGGTGGATATGGCCTTTCTGGTCGACCAGCTGTCTCTGGTCATGCTCCTCGTGGTTACCGGAGTCGGCAGTCTGATCCACCTGTTCAGCGTAGGCTATATGAACGAAGATCCGGGCTACGCCCGGTACTTCGCCTATCTGAACCTGTTCATAGCGTTCATGCTGGTCCTGGTGCTGGGGTCCAGTTTTGTGGTGATGTTCATTGGGTGGGAAGGCGTCGGGCTGTGTTCCTACCTGCTCATCGGGTTCTGGTTCGAAGACAAGGCCAACGCCGATGCCGGCAAGAAGGCGTTCCTGGTCAACCGGATCGGCGACGTCGGGTTCATGATCGCCATGTTCATGATCTGGACCACCGTCGGGTCGCTCGACTTCGGCACAGTGCTGCAACAACTGCCTGGCGCCGTTCCGGCCGGCGGTGCCATGATCACCGCCATCACCCTGTTCCTGTTCGTGGGGGCCACCGGAAAATCGGCCCAGATTCCCCTGTACGTGTGGCTGCCCGACGCCATGGCCGGCCCAACACCCGTATCCGCCCTGATCCACGCCGCCACCATGGTCACGGCGGGCGTGTACCTGGTGGCCCGGACCGGCGTACTGTTCGCGTTGGCGCCAATTTCCAACACCATCGTGGCTGGAGTAGGTGTGGTGACCGCGCTGTTCGCAGCGACCATGGCGCTCCGGCAATACGACATCAAGAAGGTGCTGGCCTATTCGACCATCTCCCAGCTGGGATACATGTTCCTCGGCGTGGGTACAGGAGCGTTTGCGGCCGGCATTTTTCACCTGATTACGCACGCCTTCTTCAAGGCTCTGTTGTTCCTGGGAGCTGGCAGCGTCATCCACAGCATGCACCACGCCTACCATGAGGTGCACTCCTCCGAGGACGCCCAGGACATGCGCAACATGGGCGGGTTGAGGAAGGCCATGCCGTGGACCGCGGGGCTCATGTGGATCGCCACGTTGGCCATCGCGGGCATGCCGTTGTCGGGCTTCTTTTCCAAGGACGAGATTCTGGCGTATGCCTTCGGTCGCGGCCACGACAACCCGGTGTTCTATCTCTACTATGCGCTGGGCATCGTTACCGCCCTGCTTACTGCGTTCTACATGGCACGGTTGATGGCCATGACATTCCACGGTAAGAATCGCACCGGGGCCGATGCCGAGCCGCACCTGCACGAGGCGCCCTGGATCATGACCGGTCCGTTGGTGGTCCTGGGGGTTCTTGCCGCGTTCGGTGGTGTGCTGAACCTACCCGAGTGGGCCGGTGGTCATCACTGGCTCGAATCGTGGCTGCTGCCGATCACCGCGTCGGCCCAAATGTATCTCGACCCGGTATTGCCGCATGGCACCACCGAGTATGTCCTCATTGGCCTGGCGCTCACCGCGGCGTTGGTGGGCCTCGTGGCCGGGTACCGGGTCACCATGGCCCAGAACATCGTGCCGGCCAGGGATGCTCCCGAGGAACGCGGGTTCTGGAAGGTGTTGTACCACAAGTACTACGTGGACGAATTGTACGACGCAGTCGTGATCCGTCCCCTGATCATGTTCTCACAACGGTTCCTGTGGAAAGGCGTTGACGCCCGCGTGATCGACGGCGGGTTCGTCAACGGCTCTGCCGGCGTGTCCCGCTTTCTGGGGCAAATCGGTAGTCGTTTCCAAACCGGACAGTTGGGATTCTATGTACTCCTGTTTGTCGTTGGCGCCGTTTGGATTGTGCGCGCCATGGTGGGATGAGACCTAGATGACGGACTTCCTGTCGTCGCTGGGCTACTCCCAGTGGATCATTCCGGCTCTGCTCATCGTCCCTGCGGCCGGGATACTGCCTATCCTGTTCGCCCCAGCTGCTCAGGCCAAGCGGATTGCCTTGGGCATCTCGACCTTCGTGTTCGTGGTGTCGCTGGGGCTGTGGTGGGCGTTCGACCCCGCGTCGGGCAACCTGCAGGTTGCCGCGAGCGTGCCTTGGATGCCGTTCTGGGGCATCTATTACCGGGTAGGGATCGACGGCATCTCCCTCTTCATGGTGCTGCTGTCCACTGGGATGATGCCGTTGGCAGTATTGGGAAGCTGGCATTACATCACCAAGGCCGAGCGTGGGTATTACGCGCTGCTGCTGGCGATGACATCCGGCATGGTAGGCGTGTTCGTGTCGTTGGACCTGTTCATGTTCTACGTGTTCTGGGAACTCATCCTCATTCCGATGTACTTCATCATCGGTGTGTGGGGCGGCCCCAACCGGCTGTACGCGGCCATCAAGTTCTTCCTTTATACCATGTTTGGGTCCCTGCTGATGCTGGTGGCGATCCTCTTGATGGTTTGGCAGATCGCCCACTCAACCGGCGTGGTGTCGTTCGAGTACTCGTTCCTGTTGAGCCACTCGAACACGCTGGGGTCGACGGCTCCCTGGTACTTCGCTGCGTTCGCCCTGGCGTTTGCCATCAAGGTGCCCATTGTGCCGTTTCACACATGGCTCCCTGACGCGCACACCGAAGCACCCACAGCCGGGAGCGTCCTGCTGGCGGCGGTGCTTCTGAAGATGGGGACCTACGGATTTCTGCGGTTCGCCGTGCCGTTCTTCCCGGACGTTGCCATGAGCCCCGCGGTTACGGCGCTGTTCGTGTCGCTCGCGGTTATCGGCATCGTCCATGGGGCGCTCGTGGCCATGGTGCAACCTGACGCCAAACGATTGGTCGCCTACAGTTCGGTCAGCCACATGGGGTTTGCCATGCTCGGCATTTGGGCGGCCACCGTGCAGAGCGTGCAGGGAGCCTTGATGGTAATGATCGGCCACGGCCTCGCCACAGGCGCCCTGTTCTTCCTGGTGGGAATGCTGTACGAACGGCGCCACTCGCGGCTGTTCTCCGACTTCGGGGGGCTCGCCCGGGTGGTACCACTCCTGAGCATCATGTTGACGATTGCCGCCCTGGCTTCGATCGGGTTGCCGGGTCTCAACGGGTTCGTCGGCGAATTCCTCGTGCTCCTTGGCAGCTTCGACCGGCATCCGTGGGCCACCGGCATTGCCACGACCGGTGTCGTCTTCGCCGCCGCTTACCTGTTGTGGGCGGTACAGCGGATCATCTATAACCCGTTGGTCAAACCTGAGAACAAAGCGCTCGCGGGGCACGATCTGGACCTCCGTGAAGTGCTAGTGATCCTTCCTCTAATCTTTGGGATGATTTGGCTCGGCCTGTATCCCAAGCCGGTTCTCAGGCGCATGGAAGCGGCCGCGACGCGGTATGTCGAATTCTCCATCCCCCGACAGGCGACGGCACGTAATCCTGAAGGGTCGCAGGCGGAGGGCGCCAAGTGAACACACTCGACCTCGCGACGCCCATGGGAGCGCTGTTCGGCTTGCTGCCGGAAGTGATTCTGACGGTTACCGCCTGCATCGTGTTCCTGGTTGCGGCATGGCGCCAGAGCACCCCGGAGGACAGCCGCCTGGCTGGGTGGATCAGTCTGGCCGGTGTGGTACTCAGCGGCGCGGCGCTGTCATACCTCTGGTGGGGCGGCTTTGCCTCCACCGGCGTTCCGCATATGGTGGCGCTGGACCCGTTCCGCTATGCCTCATTGGGCATCCTTCTCCTCGCCGTCGGGCTAACCATCGGTGTGTCCCTTGGATACATGGAGCGCGAGGGCCTTCTGGAGCCGGAGTACTACGGACTGGTCCTGCTTGCGGCTATCGGAATGATGCT
>CAXMUQ010000225.1:0-5420 GCA_964196605.1 uncultured Acidimicrobiia bacterium | reverse complement strand
CCATCAGGTTGCGGACCAGGTGGATGCCAAGTCCGCCGACGTCGCGTTCCTCGACGGACAGGCCGGTGCGCGGTTCAGCGAGTGAGAACGGGTCGAAGGGGATGCCGTCGTCGGCGATCGTCACCTCGACCTTCGTCTCCTCGATCACGACTCGAATGTCGATGGTGTGCTCGCCATCATCGTCGAAGCCGTAAGAAATGATGTTGTTCAACAGTTCGTCGAACATGATGCTCCACGGGGGTTTGGAAGACTGGATGCCGTGCTCCTCGGCAAATCCCCGGAAGGTCTGGTTGACCCGGTCGATTTCCGCCAATTGATTGGCGATGGTGAGTTCAAGAGCAGGCGGCATGGTCTTGGTCCCGATTCCATTGAACGCAACGGCCAGTACCGTGACGTCGTCTGCTTGGTCGGCAGCGCCCTGAAACCGCCACACATCCGTCATGACACTGTCCACCAATTCTTCAACCGTCCTGACCCGGGTCGCCGCCAGCATTTCCGCCAAACGACCCTCGGAATATAGCTCCTGACCCTCATTCATGGCCTCGGTAACGCCGTCACTGTAGGCCAGGAGCTGATCGCCGGGTGCCAACGTCACGCTGTCCTCGCCGTACACGATCCCGTCCGCCGCACCGACCACCGGTCCGTGCCGCTGGTCGAGCCGAACCGCCTTGCCTCGCTGTATGAGGTACGGCGGATTGTGGCCGGCGTTAGTGTACGACAACTCTCCCGTCTTCAAGTCGAGAATGCCCAGGAACACGGTGACAAACATGCAAGCCTCGTTGTGCCTGCCCATCTCGGCGTTCACATGGTTCATGATGCTGGCGGGAGAAACGTCGAATTGCCCACGGGAGCTGATGAGGGTCTTCGTGACCGCCATGAACAATGCGGAAGGGACGCCTTTGCCCGAGACGTCGCCGACACAGAAACAGAACCGGCCATCGTCGGTCAGGAAGAATTCGTAGAAATCGCCCCCCACTTCGCGGGCAGGCTCCAAGCCGGCATGCACCGAAAAATCCGTACGATCGGGGAACGCCGGGAACTTCAGCGGCAGCATGCTCATCTGAATCTCCCGGCCCACGTTCAGCTCATCCTCCATGCGGAGGCGGGCAATTTCAAGCTCTTCCTCCATGCGCTTCCGCTCGGTGATGTCCCGCTTGATCGCCACGAAGTTGACGATCTTTCCTCGATCATCTCGAATGGGGGTGATGGATTGTTCCTCGGTGTACAGCCTGCCGTCCTTGGCCCGGTTGATCACCTCGCCACTCCACACCTCTCCTGAGAGAATCGTCCGCCACATCTCCTGGTAGAATTGTTGATCGTGGGCTCCCGACTTGAGGAGCCGGGGGTTTTGCCCCACTACTTCCTCCGCGGAATAGCCTGTCAGGGTGGTAAAGGCCACATTGACCCAGGCGAAGGTCCCGTCCACTTCGGTGATGCCAATGCCTTCGTCGGCGGCGCGCAGGGCGGCGGATTGCTGTCTCAACTGGGTTTCTGTGTGCCGACGCTCGAACACCCTGCTGAGTTGGTTCGCAACGTTGGTCAGAATCCGGATCATGTTGTCGTCCGGCTGCATCGGCTCGTTGGAGAAAAACTCCAACACCGCGACCACATTGCCCGCTACCTTCACCGGCAACCCCAGGGCCCCCTTGATCTTGGTGTCCATGCCCTGTCGCGGGAATTCCTGGTCGGCCCAAACATCGGCGATCCAGGCCACTTGTCCGGTCTCCATGATACGCTCAGGAAGCCCAGCTCCTCGGGCAAACGTCCCGGTCTCCGCCGTATCTTCGCGAAAGGAATCGAACGCGTTGGTGTCCGGGAACAGTTTCTTGGGGAGGAGCGCTTCCGCCGCCCAGTCGGCGGAAGCCTTGTACACTTCACCCACCTGCCATCCCATCAGGTCGATGATCGCGTCAATGACCTGCTGCAGGGCCGCGTCCACCGAAGTCGCCTCGGCGGCCACCTGGGCTGACTGATGCAGCAGTTGGGCCTCCAGGGCGTTGCGGGTAATCTGGGCCTCACTTCGTGCGCGCCGGGTGCTGTCGATGTGGAACATCCCCAACAGGACGAGTAGGAACACAACCCCGGAGACTCCGGCACCGAGAATCATGCGATGTACCCAGACGGCTGATTCGTAGGCCTCGGCAACGTCGATTTCCGTAGTGATGCCGAGTCCGTTGGTTTCGTCCCATACCCAGGCGCCGATCACCGGCACGCCTCGATAATCGCGGTAGCCGTCCAGGTTCAGGGCTGTCTCACCGTTCGTGGCACTCTGGGCCATGACGGTGAGCGGTTGCTGATCTTTCGGAAGGGTGGGACGAAACCCTCGCGTGAGATCCCCGCCGGGGTCACGGACCTCGACCCTGAGAATACCCGATTGGCCCTCAGGGATCAGTCCTATTTGTCGGAGATCGTTCTCGAATCGGCTGTCGCTCAGGAAATGGCCTTCCCGATTGAAGGCATACGATTCGCCCGATTGGCCCATCCTGCCCCGCTGAAGGATCTCCGTAAAATCCTGCGTGGGGTCGATGAGGAAGGCGAGGATCCCGAGGATCGTGTTGTCGTCGTCGAGCACCGTGGTTCCCACCAGCAAGATCGGCTGGCCTGCCCCTCCCCCTGACGGTACCTCACCCCGCCGTGGCAGGCTGATGGCAGTCCCCGCGCGTTGATCGAGCCCTTGCTGAAGGAGGCCTTCGATTCCAAGGGCCGCCTGAGGGAATGCGTCGGTCGAATCGCTCGACCCAGCGAACACCGTGCCGTTCGGCGCGAGAAGCAGGTACGCCAAGTACCCTCGCTCCTCGACCACATCACCGAGTTGGTAATGCAGCTGGTCGGCGAGTAGAGCCTTCATCGGAGCCGAGTTGGCGGAAGTGCTCGCCCGAGTGAACTCCAGGGCAATGTGCCGAATATCGTCGTGGTGGCCCCACATCCGGATCTCTTCCTCACGCTCACGGAACCAGTGGTACACGGCCTTGCTGGTAGTGTTGAGTACAGAGGACAGCGCCTCGCCGACGTCGCTGCGCAGCCGTTGTTGGATCCGGGCGTCAGTCCACGCCGTCAGGAGGATGATTACCACCACAGCCACGCCAATCCCGGAGTAGACGAGCCAAGCGGAACCACGAGGCGTCCCACCCCGCGGGACCCGGATAGATTTCCGCAGATAGCCGCGGATCAGCACAACCGTCAGGCCGACAATGACGAGGGCGGCCAGGACTCCGATCAGGACTTCCAGTTTGCTGGTGGCGCTCGACGGCGCTTCCAGCGACACCCAGCGACGGTAGATGGCTCTTCGCTCGTCTGGGGAAATGCTGTTCAGGGTCTTTTGGAAAATGGAATTGAGGATGGGCCACCGGTTGGTCGAGCCGATGGCGAGATCCCAGACGAAGCCCGATTCGCCGGCGACACGGAGGTTGGTGAGACCGAGGCGTTCGATGTAGTAGCTCGCCGGTGGCAGGCTTACCACCATGGCGTCCACCGAACCGAAGGCCACGCGCCCGAGCCCCACCTCGATGCTGGGTACCGTGACGAGTTCGATTCCAGGGACCCGCTCCCGGAGGTAGTCGACGATGGCATAGCCTTCGACGGCAACGACCCGGCGATCGCGCAGATCATCGATGTCGAGTGTGGCGGTCTCGTCATCCCGGACGACGATCACCGACGGCAAGCGGATGTACGGATCAGTGAAATCGAGGTACTGACTGCGCTCGGGTGTGATGCCGGCCTCGAACCACACGTCGATTTCACCCCGGAGCGTACTCTCGACGACTTCCTGCCACGTGGCCCGTCGCTGGACGGCGAATGTGATGCCCAACCGCTCTTCGAACAGGGCGACATAGTCGGCGGCGATACCCTGGTACGTCCCAGTCTCGTCGAAGAATTCGACCGGAGGGAAATTGGGGGCTGGGCCGATGCGGAGTCCCCGGTGAGTATCCAGCCAGGTACGCTCCTCTTCCGTGAGTTGGAGGGTCGTCGCTCCCTGCGCCATGACCGGGGCGAAAGGCAGGATGGATAACAAGAACATGCAGGTGAGGAATGTCTTTGCCACGGAGATCGACCTGGCCATGCTAGAAGTAGAACCCAAAGTTCACGTTGAGCCGCGAGTTCCACTCGCCGGATTCGGGGCGGTCGAGCCCTATGCCCGGCCCTCCAGAGAACCACATGTTCTGACCGGTGATGACGTCAACATAGGTATACAGTCCGCCCTTCACCAACAGGCACCCCGTAACGACCTGTGTGGACGTGTGGACGTTGGGGCCACGGGGGAACACCTTGCTGAGATCGGCGTAACACTTGATGGTTTCCAGCAGCCTGTGCCCTACGACGAAATCTTTGGCAAGGTTGACCGTGGCCACTGCGCCCTCACCGGCCATCAGGAAGGGAAATTGAAACGCCGCCATTTGTACCGTACTGGGATCGACACCAGGCGGGTTCTCTGGCCGGTAGCGATAGTTGATGCCCTGGAGTTGCAGGTTCCAGGTACCGGCAACGAAGTCCGCGTGCACGGCAACTGCCCGATGGTTGCCCTTCCGCGTGGTGATATTGTTGTAGATCTGGCCATACTGCGCCGAGGCGCCTACGCGGGCTACCAGCCACTGGGCCAGCCGCACTTCGCGAGCGGCGCGAAGGTTGAACTGGTTGATTTCTTGGTTGGCCTGTTCGTCGGACGTGACCAGGTCGAAGGAATAGCGGGCCGTCCGGCTGGCGTCGATGTACTCGGCATTCTTGTAGAAAGCGGCCTGTACCTCCCAGGGCCCGTGGGACCACAGCAGCTTGAGGCCCATGTCGTAGTCGTCCTCATACCCCATGTAATACGTCGCGCCGAACCAGAAACTATGGGACGCGTAGGGGAGGATGCCAAACGGAACCTGGCTGATTCCGAGGTGCAGGTTCCAATCAGGGGCGAGTCGAAGCCCGAAGTAGGCGTGGTGGACTGCTTCGAACGGTGCGTACCACCGGTACTGCACTGAGAGATCGATATCGTCGTAGTCGCCGTCCACATCCAGGCGGAAGAGCTCGAACCCGAAATCCCCGCCGCGGTCTTGCCGAGCTTGATTGTAGTCCTGCCAGAAGTAGTTGAGCCGAACCGCCCCGCCGATGTCAAGATCCACTTTCGGACTGTCTTCTACCTGGCCGCTGGTGTCCGCCGGGACAGAGTCGGTAACCGGGATCACTTCTGGCTCTTGGGCTCGAGCTCCTACCGGCGAAATCGTGCTGAGAAGAGCAGCCAGAAACGGACCGCTGCTCCAGACGATCCAACGCGCGGGGAGCACCTGGCGCCTCAACGGCTCAGCCAAGTTCCTTGGGCACCTCTCCCGAAGAGCTCTTCTTGCCTTTCGCCAGCTTCGCCATGTCCACCCCGGTGGCGTTGCTCAGCTGCTCCATCATGGTAATGGCTGCACCTGTAAGATTCTTGAGGTACGAGG
>CAXMUQ010000224.1:0-3646 GCA_964196605.1 uncultured Acidimicrobiia bacterium | reverse complement strand
CAATTCCATGGCGCGCTCGAGCGCCTCATCAACGTCGAACGCCTTGGGTCGTGCCATCGTGGTCCCCGTGGGAATGAGCCGGGTTCACGATACTCATTGTGGATTAGTCAGTCAAGAATGAGTGTCGAGTTCCTGTATACGGTGCCCGGATTGGGTCAGGTCGCTTCTTGAGTCCGGCCAAGGGCACGGGTGCCGAGCACCGTGGATACCGCACCAGCGAATTGCTCCCACGAGGCACTTTCCTGCCGGAGGTGCTTCTGCCCGGCCGGTGTGATCCGATAGTACTTGGCCCGTCTGTTGTTATCCGAGAGCCCCCATTCGGCGTCGAGCCAACCTTTGCGCTGCATGCGATGGAGTGCTGGGTAGAGCGAACCCTCTTCGATTTGCAGGACGTTGTCGGTGCATTGCTCGAGCCAGACAGCCACACCGTAGCCGTGCATGGAATCGGTACTCAGCGCTTTGAGGATCATCACGTCGAGTGTGCCTTGAAGTAATGGGATGTTTTGTTTAGCCATACGGTCCTCAGGCGAACTGGTTATTCGTTCCGGAGCGCTACCATGGGATCGATGCGCATGGCGCGGCGCGCGGGGATGATACAGGCAGCGGTTGCGACGGCGGCAAGGATGGCTGCCACTACAGCGAACGTCACGGGGTCGGTAGGGGTCACGCCGAACAGCGAGCTGGACAACAGGGCAGAGGTGAACCAGGCCCCAACCAATCCGAGGCCGACACCGACTGCGGTCATGGTGAGGCCCTGCCTCAGCACCAGCCACAACAGACCCTGCTCTTCGGCTCCAAGGGCTCTGCGGAGCCCCATTTCCTTGGTGCGTTCACCGACGGCGTAGGCCATGACGCCATAGATGCCTACCGCCGCCAGAATCATGGCTAGGAGGGCGAACCCGCCTACGAGCTGCATGGTGAAGCGGGGGACGGCGACACTTTCCCGGATGACGGTGGTGAGCAAGTCGAAGCGATCCATGGCGATGGTCGGGTCGACGGCCCACACCTCCCGTTTCACCGCTGCGATGACGGCGGTCGGATCACCGGTGGTGCGAATGATCAGCTGCTGGTTGCCCATCGGGGTCTGATTGTATGGGAAGTACATTGCCGGGTCGACGCCGGCGCCGAGCCCATCTGCCTTGACGTCGGCCACGATGCCGACGATCTCGTGCTCACCGGGATAGTGTTCACCCCAGAACTGGTTCTTGTGCAGTGGGTAGCCGATCGGGTCGGTAGATCCGAAGTACCGCTTGGCAAACGTCTCGTTGACGATCACTACGCCGGGGGAGTCTCTTCCGTCGGCCGCAGTGAACCCGCGGCCCCTCAGCAACGGGATACCGACGGTAGCGAAGAACCCCGGGCTCACGGGTCGAAGGTCGGCAGTGGGCCGCTCGCCTGGGTTTGATTCGATCAGCCCGGGCACCTGGAACCATGCCTCAAAGCCCCGGTCTGGGTGCATGGGCATGTCGAACGACAGCGCTGCCGACTGCACTCCAGGTAGTTGGTTGATCCGTCCGAGGACGTCGTTGAAGAATGCGCTGAACTCGTCCCACGGGGGGCTACTAGCGGCTGCTTTGTTTACGTTGGTCGAGATTACGTTCTCCGGTTCGAATCCGGGTTCTTCCTGGTTCATGTGGATGAAGCTCACGGCCAGGAGTCCGGCGCTGACCACCAACACGGTCGATAACGCGATCTCGCCGACAACGAGCACCCGCTGAATGCGGTGCCGACCGGCGCCGCCACTTCCCCGACTCCCGACCTTGAGCCCGGTTACCAGATCGGGGTGGGAAGCCTTGAGGGCTGGGAGCATGCCGACAAGAGTACCTGCCCCAATGGTGACGAGGGCAGTAATGGCGATGACCCGTGCGTCGAGGGTGACGTTCTCCATCCGGGGGAGCTCGGTGGGCAGCGCGGCCATGAGCCCGCTCAGGGTCCAGTAGCCCAGGACTACGCCTGCGGCGCCGCCGAGGAGTGCCAGGACCACACTCTCGGTCAGCAGTTGGCGGACCAGGCGCTTCCGGCCGGCACCAAGGGCGGTCCTCACCGCCATTTCTTGTTCTCGGTGGGTCCCCCGAGCCAAAAGCAGGTTGGCCACGTTGGCGCAGGCAATTAGTAGGACCGCGCCGACCGCAGCCAGCAGGAGCAACAAGCCGGGTTTGGCGGCGCCCACTTCGTAGTCCAACGCCGAGTGGGCCCAGTAGGTGATGTTGGTGTTGGTCTTGGGATACGCCAGTGCCAGTCGCTCGGCGACGGTGGCCAAGTCGAGCGACGCCCGTTCGACTTTCACTCCCTGCGCCAGCCTGGCGAGCACGGATTGGTTCCGCCAGTCGCGTCCGAAGCCGTCGACTGATTCGTTGTCGCCTTCCTGGAACCTGGGGCGTGGTGCCGGGCGCCAGATGTCAGTACCGGATGGATAGGAGAACCCTGCCGGCATGATACCGACAATGGCGTACGAGCTCCCGTACATGTGCAACACACGTCCCACCACGGACGAATCACCCCCATACCGGGTGTGCCACAACCGGTGGCTGATCACGACTACCTCGGCCTCGGATTCGTGGTCCTCTTCATTGAAGGATCGGCCGACGGCAGGCGCCACACGCAGGAGCGAAAACAGACCCGGTGACATCACCGTAGCGGGGATGTCTGTCGGGGGGTGATCCGGCTCCACGACGTTGATGTCGAAGGAGCGGAGGGCGGCCATGCCCTCGAAGCTGGTTGTCTCCCTACTGAGGTCCTCGAAATCGGCGGGGGACACGCCGAGTTGGGTCTGACCGGCGTCCTGGTTGGCGCCGTGAATACGGATGAGTTCCTCAGGGTTTTCGTATGGAAGCGCCCTGAACAGGGTGCCATCGACGACGCTGTAGATGGCGGTGTTGACGCCTATGCCGAGGGCCAGGGTCACCACCGCCACGACGGTGAAGCCGGGCGCGCGTACCAATTGCCGGACGGCGAAGCTCACGTCCTGTCCTACCCGCTCGATGCTATCCCACAGCCGCATGCGTTTCTCCCGTGATTTGCCGGATCGCGTCAGCGAAAGTCGCACTGCGGCAACGCTGCCAAACCGTCGTAATGCATTCTGCCTAGCTTCAGCGGCGGACAAACCATTTGCTTCCAGGGCCTCTTGCCGCGAGGCCAGATGGAATGCCAGTTCGTCCTCTACGTCCCGGTCCACGTCGGGGCCGAAAAACCGGAGGTATCGGCGCCACATTGGCTCGGTCACTCAGATCCCTCACGTTTGCCGTGGGGCAGTCCACCCCGACAAGCCCGCGTTCGTCTGGCAGGCGATCCGGCCAGCCAACCGCGTGATAGAAGTGGCATACGTCCTCGACCTGCAGGCCGAATCGCCGGGCTAGCGCTCCGAGCGAGCGGCGCAATGATGAAGGCACGTCCTGGTCCTCCCGGTCTAACGGGGGAAGGGTGCCAGCCTTCCCCTAGAGTGTCAAGGGGAAGAACGGATGTGGAGCTGGAAAAGTTTCGGCGGAAGGGTTCGAGGAGGCTAGTTGGTGCCGTCCTCGTCCCCGGTTTTCAGTTCGGCCTGGAACCGCTCTTCTTCCCAGGCGTCGGCGTGGGGTCCGTAGTAGGACACCCAGAACACCTCAGCCGAAGGCCACACCAGGAGTTCTACGCGAGCGAGGTCGGTGGG
>CAXMUQ010000223.1:0-6600 GCA_964196605.1 uncultured Acidimicrobiia bacterium | reverse complement strand
CTCCCTTGCCTCTGTCTTGGCGGATGGTTGCTTGCAACGTTGCCGTGTTCGCCATGATGCTATTCCTTTTCTTCAATCAAACAGCGAACTGACTGACTGATCGCTGTGGGTGTACCGAATGGCCTTCGAAAACAGCGGCGCAACAGACAGTATCTTGAGCCGGTCGAACCGCCGCTCCTCCGGCACCACAATAGTGTTACTGACCGCGAGTTCCTTGAGCGGCGCATCCTTCAACCGCTGGAGCGCCGGACCAGACAACAGCGGGTGAGTCGCGCAACAATATATGTCCCGTGCCCCCAGCCGCTTCAGGGCGTGAATCGCTTGAGTCATCGTTCCGCCGGTGTCGATCATGTCGTCCGGGATGAGGCAATCACGGCCCTCGACATCACCCACCACGTTCACCACTTCGGCGATGTTGGCCGACGGGCGCCTCTTGTCGATAATGGCCAGCGTCCCGTTCAGCCGTTTGGCAAACCCGCGGGCCATCTTGGCTCCCCCAACGTCTGCGGCAACCACCACGAGATCTTTGAGTCTCTTCTGGCGGTAGTGGCTGGTGAACACCGGCGCCGCGTACAGGTGGTCCACCGGCAGGTCGAAGAAACCCTGCAACTGGTGCTGGTGGAAGTCCATTCCCAACACCCGGTCGGCTCCTGCGGTCGACACCATGTTAGCCATCAACTTGGCGCTGATGGCGACCCGTGGCTGATCCTTGCGGTCCTGGCGGGCGTACCCGAAGTAGGGTATGACCGCAGTGACTCGTGCCGCGCTGGCTCGCTTGGCCGCGTCGATCAGCAGCAGCAGCTCGATCAGATTTTCCGCCGGAGGATTCGTGGGCTGCACGATATAGACGTCGCGGCCACGAACGTTGTCGTCGATCTTGACGAATAGCTCTCCGTCGGCAAACCGTCTCAGCGTCACCCTACACAACGGCTGTGACAGATGCTCTGCGATTTCCTCCGATAGTGCCCGGTTAGCCGAGCCCGACAGGAGGAGAAGCTGGCTGCTGGTTAGCGAATAATCGGCCATGATACAGCCAAAAAAGATACTCGGTACCTTGACGGTGAGTCAACTGCGGAAGGGGCTCTTCTATTGCCCCGCGTGGATTCGAACCACGATTACCGGAACCAAAATCCGGGGTCCTGCCGTTAGACGACGGGGCAGCGAGCGCCTCCAACGTATACGGGCCATGGGGGAAACGGAACTGTCAGGCCGTGGCGAACGGGATGGTCCGCCCTAGTTTCGGCGGGACAGTGGCCTGAGCGTCGTCCCGGTCCTTCGTAGAGCGGTACAGCGCGAAAACCGCCGAACCGGATCCGCTCATGCGGCACATGAGCGGGCTGGAGCCGACCAGAGCCTCGAAAGCCCGCGCAATCTCCTCATGCCGCCCGAATATGGGGGCTTCGAAGTCGTTCCCGCAAAGCCGGGCCACATCGCTCCAGTTGTCGAGGGTCTCGGTCCCCATCACTACGGATCCGCGGCGGGTGGCCTGTTGGACGCTATCGATTAAACCGTACGCTTTGGCGGTATCGACCCCGACGGCGGGTACCAGAAGCAGGCCTGGCCGCGAAGGCAGCGGAGGCAGGCGCAGCAGTCGCTCTCCGTGCCCCCAGCCCAGCGCCAATCTCGCCTCGCTTACCAGGAATGGGACATCGCTCCCTAGTCGGGCGGCGAATTGGAGGAGCTCGTGCCGCGGGACCGCGTTGCCAGTCAATTCATTGACAGCAACCAGGGCTGCTGCGGCGTCACTTGAACCCCCGCCGAGTCCGGCGCGCACCGGGATGCGCTTGTCGAGCGTCAGAGACACTCCGAATGTTCGCCCGGTGGCGGCCAACACCATCTCCGCCGCGCGTACCGCGAGGTTTTCCCGTTCCGGCCCGGTGTCGGCTCCGGAGACGGCGATGGTCACGCCCGCGCTGTCAACCGCCGTTGCCTTTAGCGAGTCGGCCAGGTCGATCAGACAAAACAGCGTTTCGATTCCGTGGTAGCCGTCCTCCTCCCGCGCCAGTACCCGCAGGAACAGGTTCACCTTGGCCGGTGCCAACCGGGTGACTGTGCTACTCACCTTGCTGCATTGCGGCTTGGCGCAGGCCCTTGAATCCCAAGCCGGTTTGACCGACTGACCACAGGCCCAACAGGGTAATGGGGATGAAGGTGGTGATGTGGTATGTGAGAGCGTAGGCCAGAGCCATGTCGGCGCTCACTCCATAGAGCGTTACCAGGACCAGCTTGATGGCAGCCTCGAATACGCCTACGTAGCCGGGGGCCGAGGGAACGGCTATGCCGAGGGCCAGAACCCCCTGCATGAGCAGTGCGCCGGCGAAATTCACCGGAATGTCGAACGCCAGGAACATTACGTAAAACGACAACCCGTTGAGCAGCCACAGGCCGACCGACCACAGCGCCACGCCAAGGATGCGTGCCGGCGACCGGAGAGCCTCCATGCCATGGCGCAGGTCCTCCAGGACTCCGACCAGCTTGGCCGACCACTTGGGGCTGCGCACCACGAGCTGAATCAGCGATTCGGCCGGCTTGGGGAACGCCACCACCATGATGGCCGCCACCAGAGCAGTGCCGCCCAGAATTCCTGCCAAGGTGGCGGCCTGCGTGAGCGACACCGCTCCAAGGCTGACATCGTTGGGGATGCCGGCGGTGAAGAGTGCCACGGTCAGCAGGAAAACCAGCGCCAGGCCATCGAAAATTCGCTCCACCGCGACCGAGGAAAGTGAGGCTCCCAGGCCAACGTTGCCTAGCCGGCTTACCGAGACTATCCGCACCACCTCGCCTATACGAAACGGGAGGAGGTTGTTGGCCATGAAACCCATGGCGATGGAGTGCCACATTGGGAGCCAATGGACGTTCTCGCCGTCGGACTGTTTGAGCAGTAGCCGCCAGCGAAATACCCTGAGCGGAAACAGGCTCGTGGCGATGGCCACGGCCCCAATGATCGGCAACAGTCGAGCTGTGCGGAGGTGATGCAACAGCGACTCGAACTCCACGTCGCGGAGCGCCCATGCCAATAGGGCCAATGAGAAGCCGATGGCCATTGCCGTCAGCCAGGCAGATGGTTTTCTGGAAAGGTCGTTCCGTTCCGGGTTGTGTTGGTTCACGGCGTGGTTGGGTCAGAGACGGAGAAGTCAGCTTGCAATGCGATCGTCGGCGCGTGGCAGGAGATCAAGAAGTTCTTCGAGCAACGGCCTAAGTCCCATGAATATTCCGGGGCGGTCCAGGCATTCACTAATCTCCCGGCCCAGGAGCCTCACACGTTCTTGGGCCGCCGCTCCCTGGAAAAGCAGCGTTTCAATTTCCACCACAGGTCCCTCTGGAACCGGCTCAGCTAATGGAGAGGACACGGTGTCCTGCTCCGGTCCAACGGTCCTGCCTTCCATGCGGAGTTGGTGGTAGGTCACGAAGCTGGCGGCGAGCCCCACTGCCTCCTGGCTTGCCGTCACCTGGGAAGCAGCGGGGCTACCGGTTGCCGGAGCCTCGGTGGCAGGCTTCGTACTGGGAGCCAGATCAGCAATGGACACGACCGGATCTTGGAGTTCCGCCACAGCGGGTGATGCCACCTCGAACGCGGAATCCCCGAGCCCGCCGGCCAAGGCCTCCAGTTTGGCAAGCGTGGCGGCCTCGCTGTCCTGGTCGGAAAACGCCTTGAGAGTCCGGCCGGAATCTCGGAGCGACTCCCCGAAGGAAATCAGCCCCTCGCTCTCTTCAGCCGTCCTGAGAGCCGTCTTGGCGGCGGTGGCAAACGGTTCGAAGGCGGAAGCCAGCAGGTGCCCGATCCTGGCACCCAACCCTCCCAGGGTGTCCAGGACCGCCAACAACCTGAGTTGGCGTTCGACCAACGAGCTGGCCGACAGCAGCGTGTCAGCCATCAAAACCAGGTGCTCACCCTGGCTCACGATGTCAACCGCACCGACGTTGCCCTGGCTCGGCGGCGTGTCGCCCGGCGTCACCACGGACTCTTGGCCGGCCGGTGTAAGGGCTTCGATCGGCACGACGTCATCCTCCAACGCGAAGGCCTCAGTCAGTGTCTGACTAAACCGCTTGGCCTCCTCCGATTCCGGATCGGGACGGCCTTGATGCGCCACGTCCCGTGATGCCCTGGTCATGGCTTCGGCGCCCAGCCGGAATACGCTGGCCACTTCCGGCGGATGGGCGTGCATTCTATTGAGGCTGGCAGCGGCCAACTCCAACCCCTCCAGCATTTCCGGGAGCGGTGAGAGATCGGTGAGTTCCGCCAGTCCACGCAGTGATTGCATGCGGCGAACTGCATTGTTGATCGGTTCGGAATCGGTCGGGTCTGATGCCAGGGCCCGCCCGGCACGCTCGAGAGCAGAGGCGATGAGCGCCCCTTCTCTGGCAACGAAAGCCCTTACGCCGGTATTCAATCCTCCGGGCTCGGCATCCGTCGACCGACGGTGTCTGGAAGGACCGGGCTGACCGGCTACCTGCTCCAGGTTGCGGGCCAGCCGGGCCGCCTTCTGGGTTTCCGCCTCACTCCACGTGGCTGCCTGGCGGAGGAGTCCTTTGAGGTCCTCGATTCCCTGGGCGGCGGTTTCTTGCGTTCCGGCGCCCCACTCGATATCGCCGTCCCGGTATGCCCGGGCGATGGCCTCTAGGCCACCCGCGGCAATGGCAAAATCACCCTGGTTGGCCATCAGGGCTGATCCTCTTAGTGCCCGGGAGAAGCGGACGAACTCGTCCCGCTGGGGGCCTCCATCCTGGGTCACGATGGTTCCCAGGCGTTCGAGGTATTCCCCTGCTTCTAGCGCAAAGAAATCCATGGACCCGAGTGAGCTGCTCATGCCGGTCCTCGATTGATCGTGGTTCTCAATAATAACGATGCCCAGTCTTGACCAGGGCCACCATTTCTGCAACGGCCGCGCCAACGCCTTTCATGATGGCCCGGCTGACCACGCTGTGCCCGATGTTGAACTCCTCGATGGCCTCGATTTGAGCGACTGGCTCGATGTTTTGGTAGGTCAAGCCATGCCCGGCGTGGACTGCCAGGCCAAGGCTTCGGGCATGCGACGCGGCGTCCCGCAGCTGTTGCAGGGCTCCCTGATCGTCTCGCCATGCCTGGGAGTAACGCCCCGTATGGAGCTCGACCGCCGGGATCGACAGGGCCTTGGCGGCCTCGATTGCAGTTGTGTCGGGGTCGATGAAGGCACTGACCCGGACGCCCGCCTCTGTAAGCCGTGTCACCCCGTCCTGGATTTGCTCGGGGTCGATTGTGAGATCTAGCCCACCCTCAGTGGTGATCTCCTCCCGCCGCTCCGGCACCAGGGTCGCTTGGAACGGACGAAGTCGGCAGGCGATGTCGATGATCTCGGGCACCAGGGCCAACTCGAGGTTCAGCACGGTCGAGATACGGGCGGCCATGTTGTCGACGTCCGCGTCCTGGATGTGCCGGCGATCTTCCCGCAGGTGGATGGTGATGCCGTCCGCACCGGCCGCTTCGGCGAGCAGCGCAGCTTCGACGGGATCCGGTTCGTCGGTCTTGCGTGCTTCTCGCACGGTGGCTACGTGGTCCACGTTGATGTACAGTCGCCTGTTTGTCATTGCTCGGATTGTCGCCGTCCTATTAAGATTCCTCGCGACTTACCTTCGCCTGCGAGGAACGTGTGAACAAGACTTGGATGTTTGGTGTGTTGCTTCTGGCCGCCTGTGGGGGCGGACAAACGCAGACGGAGGCTCCAAGCCCTGGGCCGGAATACGCTTTACAGGAATTCATGGCCGCGGTCGCCGACAGCAACCTTCCCAAGATCGCAGAGTACTGGGGGACCGCCAAGGGGTCGGCGAGTGAAACGGGGTCGCCGTCGGACTACCCTAAGCGCATTGAGATCATTCAGCTTTGGCTACGTGGTTACTCCTATCGCATAATAGCCAGCACGCCTACCAACTCGTCGCGTGTTGCCCAGGATATTCAAGTTGAAATGATTAGGGCTGGCTGCAACAGGCAGGTGCCATTCCTTGCCGTTAAGACCGAAAGTTCCCGCTGGCTCATCCAGAGTATTGACCTCAACGCGGTAGGTAGTCCGGGGACGCCGTGTATTGGATCCTAGACCGCTAGAGGTCAGTGGAACCTCTGCCGGCTGATCGCCGTTGATCATTCGGTCAGTTCGATAAGGATGCCGTCGGTCGCTTTGGGATGCACGAACGCAACGCGCTTGCCACCTTGGCCAATCCGAGGCTGTTCGTCGATCAGTCGGTAACCCTGCTCTCGGCACGCGCTGAGAGCTGCTTCCAGATCAGGGACGCGGTAGGCAACATGATGAATGCCGGGGCCGCGCCTGGCGAGAAATTTGGCGATGGGGCCGTCGGTATCCAGCGGTTCCAGAAGTTCCAATTCGGCCTCGCCGAAAGGGACGGACACGATACGGGCGGCATCTACGGTTTCAGGCTTTCCCGGAGACAGGCCCAACACGTCCCGGTAGAACTTGAGAGCCGATTCGATGCTGGTCACAGCCAGCCCGACGTGTGCAATGACAGGGGCGGTCGACATGATCGTACCCTTATTTGATTGAAAGCCAATGCTGGGTGGGGTTGCCACCCGTAACCGAATACTAGGCTGATAGACGGGACTTCCCGCGGCCG
>CAXMUQ010000222.1:0-4118 GCA_964196605.1 uncultured Acidimicrobiia bacterium | reverse complement strand
TTCGACTGTGACTCGACCCTCTCCCGTATCGAAGGGGTGGAGGCCTTGGCGTCCGAGTACCGGTCGGAGGTGGCCGCCCTGACCGAAGCGGCCATGTCGGGCGCCGTACCATTGGAGCAGGTCTACGGGCGGCGCCTCGACCTGATCCAGCCGACCACGGCGGACCTCGAGCGGGTCGGGCGCCAATACGTGGCCGAGCGAGTTCCCGGCGTCGAGAATACCATAGCCAAGCTGCGCCGCGAGGGCGTCGCCGTCAGGGTCATTTCCGGGGGGTTGCGGCAAGCCGTCCTGGTGTTGACACGTTTCTTGGGTCTCCCCGACCAGGACGTCGCCGCCGTCGAAGTCCGCTTCGACGCCGCCGGGCGTTACCAGGGATACGATGAAGACTCGCCCTTGGCCCGGGCGGGAGGTAAGGAAGAGGTGCTTCGAACCTGGGGCCGCGACACCCCAGGCCCCACGATGCTGGTCGGCGACGGCGCAACCGACCTCGAGGCCAAGGACGCTGTCGACTTGTTCGTGGCTTACACCGGGGTGGTCAGCCGGCCGGCAGTCGTAGCCGGTGCCGACGTAGTGCTCGACGAGCTATCTCTGGAACCTGTAGTGGGGCTCGCGCTCGGCCAAACGGACGAGACGCCCCGAACGGATATCAAGGCATGACACCCACCGCACACCGCACTCCGCACTCTGCACCAATTGACAAGATTAACCCCGAGCGCAGTCCACCATTCGGCCGCTTCTTCCTCCCTGGCCCCACCGAGGTCCGCCCCGAGATCCTCGCCGCCCAGGCCAGGCCCATGATAGGCCATCGCGGCAAGGCAATGGTAGACCTCATGGCGGACTTGCAGCCTGGCCTCCAACGCTTGTTTCGTACGCAGCGGCCGGTGTACCTGGCGGCATCATCTGCCACCGGCTTCATGGAGGCGGCCATCCGCAACTGCGCCATGGACCGGGTTCTAGCCCTGGTCAACGGGGCCTTCAGCGACCGGTTCCGCACAATCGCCCAGTCGAACGGGCTTACCGTCGACTCGCTCGGCGTGCCTTGGGGTGAGATCCACACGCCCGAACTGGTGGCCGAGAAGCTCCGGGTCGGTGACTACGACGCCGTCACCGTGGTCCACTCCGAGACGTCCACTGGCGCTCTCAATCCCATAGAAGAGCTGGCCGCCGTGGCTCACGATGCCGGAGACTTGGTGCTGTTGGTAGACAGCGTTACCGGACTGGCCGGAGCACCGGTGGAGTCCGACACCTGGGATCTGGATTTCGTGCTGACCGGCTCACAGAAAGCTCTGGCGCTGCCACCGGGACTGGCACTCGGAGTGGCCCAGCCGGCCGCCCTCGAGCGCGCCCGTCGCAAGACCAGCCGCGGTACCTATTTCGATTTCCTCGATTTCGAGAAAAACATAGAGAAGAACCAAACACCCAACACGCCTCCGCTCTCGCTCCTTTACGCCTTGCACGCGCAACTGGAACGAATCGACGAAGAAGGAGTCGAAGGTCGTTGGCAGCGTCATCAGGCCATGGCCCAGCGCACCTGGAAGTGGGTCGCGGATATGAACGAGAGCGGTGTGCCGCTCGAGATATTGGCCCCGCCGGGTGGGCGTTCCCCCACTGTCACCTGTATCATGCTTCCCGAGAGCATCCCCGGCCCGGAAGTCACCGCTGCCATGCTGCGCCATGGCTACACCATCGGCGGCGGCTACGGCAAACTGAAAGACAACGCCTTCCGCATCGGCCACATGGGCGATCACACCCTCGAAGAACTGGAATCCCTCCTGGGACACCTGGAAGAGGTCTTGGTCAAGTGAACAACAAGTACCGTGTACTCATTGCCGACAAGATCACCGACGACGGACTCACCCCGCTGGAACAGGACGACCGCTTCGAACTGGAGCGCCAAACCGGCCTGGACCAAGAGGCGTTAGCCGATGCATTGGTGGATTTCGACGCCGTGCTGGTGCGGAGCGCCACCAAGATATCGGCCGCCGCCTTGGCCAAGACCAAACGCCTCAAGGTCATCGGGCGCGCGGGAGTCGGGGTGGACACGATCGACGTAGCTGCCGCCACAAAGAAGGGCATCCCGGTGCTGAACGCACCCGCGGGCAACACCACTTCCGCCGCCGAGCTGACCTTTGCCTTGCTGATGGCTCTTGCCCGGCGGGTACCGGCTGCCCACTGGTCTATGAAGGCTGGGGAGTGGAATCGCAGCCAGCTTGCCGGCACCGAGTTGGCCGGTAAGACATTGGGTCTCGTCGGGGCCGGTCGGGTCGGTGGGGAAGTGGCGGGATACGCACGAGCCTTCAACATGCGCGTTCTCGTGTACGACCCTTATCTGACCGACGAACAAGCCGAGCGTCTTGGTATCACCCGGGTGGAACTCGACGAAGCACTTGCCCAGGCCGATTTCGTCTCGATCCACGTCCCACTGACTGACGCGACCCGAGGGATGATCGGACCCCGTGAAATGAGCCTCATGAAGACGGGCGCCATGCTGGTCAACGCGGCACGGGGTGACGTGGTTGACGAGGCGGCCTTGGCCGATGCACTCACCAAGAATCATCTCGGAGGGGCCGCGCTGGATGTTTTCGCTACTGAGCCGCTCCCGGCCGACCACTACCTGCGGAACGTCGACAACATCATCCTCACGCCGCACCTCGGAGCCTCCACCGGCGAGGCCCAGCGGAGCGTAGCTCTCGAAATCGCCGAGGGCGTACGAGACGCTTTGCTGCAGGGAGACCTGTCACGCGCGGTCAACGCGCCGTCGATCGGTGGCGATGAGATGAAGCGTTTGCGACCACTGCTTCAGCTGACAACGCAACTCGGGCGGGTGGCATGTTCCCTGGCCGGAGGACCGATCCAGCGGGTCGAGCTTCGCTACGCCGGCGACAGGGAAAACGTATTGCGTCCGCTATCGGCGGCCGCGATGATCGGACTTCTGGGCGACGTGGTCGGACGCGAGGAGGTCAACTTCGTCAACGCGCTTCACATAGCCAGCGAGCGCGGACTAAAACTGGAGCGGGTGCGTGCCGACCGCATGGAGGCGTACGGTGAGTACATCACCGTCACCGTCTCGGGAGCGGACTCCCAGTTTAGAGTTGCCGGTGCCATGCTGGGGGAGGAACACCCCCGGATCGTGCGACTGGGAGACTACTACGTCGACGTGGTGCCATCCGGATGCCTGCTCATCCTGCGCAACCAGGACGTACCCGGCGTGGTAGGTAAGGTGGGAACCCTGTTGGGCCAAGCCGGCGTCAACATCGCGGAGTACCACCAAGCACGCCACGAACACGGAGGCGAAGCCATGGCCGCAATCAGAGTCGACCAACCGCTGGACGAGTCCCTCATCGACCACTTGGCCGCAGCCTCCGAAATCGTCGAAGTATCCCAAGTGGACCTCCGAGAGTAGCACTCAACCGCCCTCGCCGCCCTCGCTCCCCCCGCCGCCCTCGCCTTCGTGTCCACTACACTAATCGCCCTCGCCGTCGTAGCAGTAGGCTACATCCTGGCCTATGTCGTGTTCGACCGGCTAAGGGATACGTTCGGCTACGTGGGTGGCGCAGAGTATCTCATCATCGGAGTGCTGCTGGGGCCTCATGTCACCGGGTTGCTCGGGGAAGACGTCATTCGTGATTTGACGCCCATCATCAGCCTGGCGTTGGGCTGGATGGGGATGCTGCTCGGAAGCTACTTCCGGCTCCCAACCATGGCCCTCATTCCATCTGCCCATGTGTCGATGGCTTTCGCCGAGGCCACTGCCACGTTCGGCATCGCGCTGACAGCCACGTTGGCCGTGTTTCATTGGGTGGTGGGACTCGCCTGGCCGCAGGCTGCAATTCCCGCGGTAACCCTGGCAGCCATCGCCACCCTGAGCGCCCCCACCGCGATCGATGCCTTTGCCCGGAAGGGTTTGGGCCCGAGTCGGCTGTTTCCCGTGCTCCAGCTGACCGCCCGGGTGGACGCCCTGATAGGAGTGACGGCGTTCGGCCTGGTGCTGGCCGTCCTCCACCAGGGCGAGGTGGCCCAATAGGTCCGGCCGCCAACGGCGACGGAGTGGGCGGTCATCAAAATCGCCGTGGGAGTAGCCAGCGGCATCCTGTTCCACCTGTTTCTCGGGCCTCGGG
>CAXMUQ010000221.1:0-16229 GCA_964196605.1 uncultured Acidimicrobiia bacterium | reverse complement strand
ATGGCAGGGCCAGATCGATGATCTCAGGATCTACGATCGAGTACTGACCGATGCCGAGATAACACAGCTTGCCGCTGGGACGCCGCCGCCGCCCGACATGACACCGCCGGTGCGCTCGAATAGTGCGCCAACCGGAGTTCTCCCGTCCGGCACCACACAGACGACCATCTCACTCGACACGGATGAAGCAGCCGTCTGTCGCTACGACACTTCGGCCGGCACCGCCTACGCCCTCATGTCCAATGCATTCAATACCATGGGCGGCACGTCTCACTCGACCCCGGTCACTGGTCTCTCTGACGGACAATCGTTCGACTACTATGTCAGGTGTACGGATGGTGCTACCAACGCGAACCCTGACGACCTGGTTGTCTCCTTCTCGGTTGCGGTACCGGACCTTACGCCACCGACCGTACCGGTCAACGTGCAGGCGAACGCGACCTCCAGCACACAAGTCGACCTCTCCTGGAACGCGTCCAGTGACCCCGAGTCAGGTGTGGATCACTACAACATCTATCGGGGCTTGGTGAATATCGGTCAATCGTCCACCACCTCGTTCTCCAACACCGGCCTTAGCGCAGGAAGTACCTACTCTTATGAAGTCTCGGCGATCAACGCCGATGGCCGCGAGTCAGCCAAGAGTGCCCCTCCTGTTGCGGTTACTACCCCGGTACCCACCAACATCGTCGCTCACTACACTTTTGACGACGGCTCAGGTAATACCGCTGTGGACGCCAGTGGTAACGGCAACAATGGTACGGTAAATGGAGCTACCTGGGTGTCGGGAAAGGTGGGCACCAACGCTCTGAGTTTCGACGGTTTCAATGACTATGTGGACTTGGGGAACCTGGATATATCCGGTAGTGCCATGACCATCGCTACATGGATCAACTCGGCGAATCTGTCCAACTGCAACAGTCAGGACTGCCGCATCGTCTCCAAGGCGACAGGGACCTCCTCGGCCCAGCATTACTGGATGGTCAGCACGGTGGCCGGTGGCCTGCGGTTCCGTCTGAAGACCAACGGCAACACCACCAAGTTGGTCGCCAACACCAACCTCGCCAATAATACCTGGTACCACGTGACGGCGGTCTACGATGGCTCCGAGATGCGTCTATACAAGGATGGCGTGAAGATCGGCTCGGTTGGGAAAACCGGAGCCATTGCCACCGACGCATCGGTAGCAGCCTGGATCGGCACCAATCCCCCAATTGCCACCTCACGACCATGGCAGGGCCAGATCGATGATCTCAGGATCTACGATCGAGTACTGACCGATGCCGAGATCAACCTGTTGGCAGGTCACTGAGCTGTGCTCCAGCACGCTGCGACCGGATGCAGTGATAGCACAGGGCACAGCTAGACGAATCGCCTCCTTCACGGCACAAAACACTCCCCCAACCACCGTTCAGGCGCTACCTTACCTCCATGGACGACCCTCCAAGTACCGCGATCGGGCTGGGCCTGATCGCCATCGTTGCCCTCGTTCTCCTCAATGCATTCTTCGTGGCCGCCGAGTTCGCCCTGGTTGGGGCTCGGGATACGCGTCTGCGCCAGATGGCGGACGCCGGAGACAAGAGGGCCGCTCGCGCCCGCAGAGCCATCTCCCAACTCGACCGCTATATCTCAGCCACTCAACTGGGGATAACCCTGGCATCGCTGGGTCTTGGCTGGATCGGCGAGCCTGCTCTTGCCGGAGTCACCGAGGGCGCGTTCCGTTGGCTGCCCGACCCCCTTGCCCCCTTCGCCACACACGGGCTGGCCGTGACGATCGCGTTCGCCATCATCACCACGCTCCACATCGTGCTGGGCGAGCTGGTACCCAAGGCCTTGGCCATTCTGTTCCCGGAGCGGGTCAGCGCATGGACCGCCGCCCCTCTGATGGGCTTCGCCTGGGTCCTCCACATACCCATCACCGTCCTGAACGGCGCCGCCAACGTGATACTCAAGCTGTTCGGGGTACGCACCCCGTCGGCCCACGAACGGCTCCACTCACCGGAAGAAATTCGCATGCTGGTTGAGCAGAGCCACATTGGGGGCCAACTCGAGGTCGACGACGCGCAGCTCCTGCGGGGCGTCTTCGAGTTCAGTGAAAAACGCGCTGAGGAAGTCATGACCCCCCGCACCAAGATCATGGCTCTGGCCTCGGACCAGACCGTGGACGACGCGGTGGAGGAAGTGGCCAGGACCGGCCGGTCCCGTTACCCGGTGTACACCGAATCACTGGATGACATCGTGGGTGTGGTACACACCAAGGACATCCTGGGCGCCATGAAGAAGGATCCCACCCAGCAGGTGTCCGCCCTGATGCGGCAGCCGCTGCTGGTACCGGCCACCCGTGAGGTGGAAGACGTCCTGGCCGACATGAAGCGCCTCAAGACACACCTGGCCATCGTGCTCGACGAGTACGGAGGCACCGCCGGCATAGTAACAATGGAAGACGTGCTGGAGGAGATCGTCGGCGAGATCTACGACGAACACGACCCCGACGCCGCCGACGCCCCGGACGCCAGCGACGCCACTCACATCGCCGGCTCCACGCCCATCGCCGATTTCAACGAAGAAACCGGCCTGGAGCTGCCTGACACCGACTACACGACTATCGGCGGCTACGTCTTCGGTGAGTTGGGCCGCTTGCCCAAGGTGGACGACCGCGTGAGGGTGATCGGCGGCGTACTGGAGGTGGTGGAGATGGAGGGAAGACGGGTTAGTGTTGTGCGCCTCCGGGGAGGCGCACCGCGAACATCGAATGACGACCGCCGCGAATAACGAATATCGAACGTTCCCACTTCACTTCGTTATTCGCGGCGGTCGTTATTTCTGGCATTCGTTATTCAGGGCGAGCGTTATCGCGAGCTCGAGGGCCTTACGCATACTCGAGGAATCGGCCACCCCCTTACCTGCGATATCAAACGCCGTCCCATGATCCGGAGAAGTACGCGGAAACGGCAAGCCCAGCGTCACGTTCACCGCCCGGCCGAATGACGCCACCTTGATGGCGGTCATCCCCACGTCGTGATATGGCGCCAGCACGGCGTCGAACTCACCGCGCATGGCCCGCAGAAACACGGTGTCCGCCGGCAACGGACCGGCCGCGCCGAGCGCCTCTGCGGCCGGCTGCAACACGCGCGATTCCTCGTCGCCGAACAGTCCTCCCTCACCCGCGTGCGGGTTGAGGGCGCAAAGCGCCAGGCGCGGTTCGGCAATACCCCACCACTCCCGCAAGGCCGCCACGGCCGTCCGCCCGGTCCTGATCACCCGTTCGGTGGTCACCAGAGCAGGCACATCCCGCAGGGCCACGTGCGTGGTGACCAACACCACACGGAGATCTTCCGCCGCCAGCATCATGGCCACGTCCACGCCACCGGCCAACTCGGCCAGCCACTCGGTGTGCCCAGGATAGCGGAAGCCCGCCAGGTGGAGCGCCCGTTTCTCTACCGGCGCTGTCACTATGGCATCTACTTCGCCGTCGAGCGCCAGTTGGGCGGCACGTTCGATGGCGTGCCCCGCCAACCTCCCCGCCACGACGGCGTCCGAACCGTGCCACTGACCGACGGACACTCGATGGGCCGCGGGCAACGGCGCGATCAGGTTTTCGGGACCAACGAGGGTGATGTCTGCCGGGAGGTCAGCCGCCAGGGCGGCGGCGGCAACTTCGGGACCGACACCCCGGGGATCGCCCAGGGTGACGGCGATGCGGGGGGTCAAGGCACGAGGATCTTGACGTAGGTACCGGAGCGCAACTCGTCGAGGTAGTCCTGGACCGACAACTCGCGGGACAGGGATGTCCGGATGTTGTCCTTGACGTCCTCGTAGGTCACCTTGCCGGATGCGCGCCTGAGGGTGATCTCGGCCACGACGTATTTATCGTTGAGCGGGTTGCCGTCCGGAGTGGGAAACTTGAACGGGGGGATCACATCTCCGGAATCGGCTTCGGCAAACACGTCTGAGTATGGAGGCGTCAGTTCCTCTACCGAAATCTCGGGAGTCTTTTCAAAGTCCGATGGGTTGTGATAGAGCCGTTGCAGAGAATCGAACGGCACCCCCTCCAACAACGCGGCGTAAACTTCGTCGGCCAGGGCCTCTGCCGCGGTTGCCTCTATTTCCGTTATCATCGGCGTGATCAGAATGTGGCGAGCCTGCACTTCAGCAGATTGGGTCCGCTCCACCTGAATCAAGTGAAAACCGAATGGTGATTCGACCGGGTCGGAGATGACGCCGGGTCGTTGGGCAAACGCCACCTGCTCGAATTCCGGCGTCATTACCCCGCGACGGAACCAGCCAAGGCTACCGCCATTCTCGGCCGATCCAGGATCATCAGATACTTCCTTGGCCAGTTCTGCGAAATCGGCGCCGGCGCGCAACAGGAGCAAGATGGAATCAGCTGTAGCCAGTGCGGCGTCCTTGGCCATCTCACTTGGCTCGGGCTGAATGACGATCTGCCGGAACGAGATCGTGGCCGGCCGTTCGCCCGCCACCTGCCCGACGCGGGCGTCAAAGTAAGCCCGCATCTCCTGTTCCGTGGGTTGGATAGGAGTCATTTTCCCCTGTTGTTCCATCGACTCGATGAGCCGGTTCTGCAACAGAGTACGCCGCTGCTGTTCCATGCGGTAGCGCCGGAATTCCTGCGGAGTCTGGAAGCCCGCCTTCTTCAGTTCCTCCTCATATTCTATTTCGGAGGCGAACTGTCGCCGGATGTTGGACAGGGTCTGCTGGACGGCGCTGGCAACCTCCTCGTCAGTCACCACGATCGTGGTGTCCCGCAGGGCTTCCTTGACCAGCAATTCGGTACTGATCAGTTCATCGATCGTTTCCGCGCGCATGGCGCGCCGGCCCGCGGGATCACTCGGTATGGTGACACCTTCGGTCTGCCGCTGGAACATGGCTTCTTCGACGTGCGAATTCAGTATCGGCTGGTTGCCCACGATGGCTATCACACGGTCGACCACCGTGGGAGCTCCAACCGGGGTCAGGGCCGGATCCTGGGCGGCCAAGCCGGCGGGAACGGCCAGTGACGCCACGGCCATCGTCAGCATGGTGGGCAACCAATACCTCACGGGGTGCCACCCCCTCCAGTGGAGTCGGCCCCACCTCCGAGCGGGGGGCCACCCGGTGCTGGTTGCAGAGGGTTGGCCCCCTTTCCCCGCTGCCCAACACGCTCGTTGGCAACTTCGGTGGCCCGGTGCACCCCGTCCATGTTGACGTTGTACGACTCCCGGGCCCGAAGCACCTGCGGGAGCGCGGCCGGCGGAGCCCTCAAGGTAGCGAGTCCTGCAGCGACTCGGTCGAAGTATCCGTCGATCTTGAGTTCGACCACTTGGGATCGCTGCGCCGGTGTCAGGGTAGCGTCGGTCACGTCGTCGCCCAGCCTTAGCACCAGACGCAGGGTGTCGATCGAGGCGTCGTACTGCTGACGGAGTCCCAGCCACTGGAGTTCGTTGAGGGCTATGCCGGCCGAGTCGGCCTGGTCGAGGATCAGACGGTTGCGTCCCAACCGCATCGTCAGTTCGCTCAGTTGTTCATCGGGCGCGGCTCTGATCTGCCGTGAGGCGGTCGGCCCCAATGCTGGCACCCAGCGCAGGAAATCGGCTACGGTGAAATCGCCGCCGTCAAACGACGCCAGGCTCCTGGTGGAATTCCACATCCCGCGTTCGTCGTTCAGCGCCTGGCGGATCAAAGCCGGGGCGCTGGAAACCACCTTGAGGTTCTTCTCCGCGCCCAGTTCGATCAAGTAGATCGAGTCGAGCCGCTGCTCGGCCATTTCCCTCATCCAGTCGAGAAGAGGTCCGCGCACCTCATCCCGTGATGGGCGCTTGATGATGTGGATGCCGAAGGTGCTAAAGACCAGCCCGCTGATGGCGCCTTCGTCGAGTATCCAAGCTGCCGAGTCGAACTGTGCCACGAAAGAGCCCCGTGGGCTGGGAGCCAGGTATCCACCCTCGTTCCGGCTCCCGGGATCGCCCGAGTACTCGGCGGCCAGCGCGGCGAAATTGCCGCCTCGACGGACCTGGTTCAGCACCCGGTTGGCGTCCGCCCGGGTAGCTTCGCGGACCGGTTCCGAGGCGGATGGAGCCACCGAAAACAGGATATGCTGGAAGACCCTGATCGAGTCCGCGGCATAAGCGCTGTCGGCCGACGCTTCCGTGAGCGGGTTGCGGGTGTCGATCAGGTGGTCGTACCACCTGTTCGATTTGATTTCAGCGATGTCAGGCCACATGACCGCCGCCACCGCGGCGGAATCTGCCGGCAGCGTCCCCTGGGCCACACCCTCGGCAATCAAGGTGTAGTCGAGCCAGACGTTGGCCAGAAATTCCGCAGCATCGGTGTTGATGTTGAGCCCCTTGATACGCGAGAGCCACTCGCCGAGCTCTTCGGCCGCCAACTCGTGGTCGGCAGCCGTTGCGACGACATCTGCCCGGGTACTGAACGCGTCTGAACACCCAACCGCACCGAGGACAGCCAGCCAAACAAGTTTCCGCATGCACACTCCAAGTTGCAAAAGACAGTTTCGAAAAACAGTATTGACTCGCCGACGTCAGGCCGTTCCTGCCACGGCTTCGAGCGCACGTACCAGGGTCGGCGCCAACGGTTCGCCGCCGAGTCGGATAAGCCGTATCGACAGGGGGACCATTCGACGGACTTCAGCCCGCAACTGGGCGTCTTCCATGGCGATGGTGAGACCCGCCATCCGGGGTGAAGCACCAGCCCGGAACGTGATCCTGGCCTCTTCCCCCCGCACCAGTACGTGCTCCAGCCCCAGACGGGCGCCCAGCGCCCGGATTCTGGCCAGATCCAGGAGGGCCCTGACCTCAGCCGGGGGAGGACCGAATCGCTCTCTGAGCTCATCCCGAAGCTCGGTAATTTCATCAGACGAGCCCGCCCGCGCCAGTCGTCTATAGATCTCCAGTTTGATGGCATCGTCTGGCAGATATGAGTCCGGCAGGTGCGCCGGGAGATCCAGCACCACCTCGGGCGGTACCTCCGCCTGCTGCTCCGACCCGCGCAGCGCATCTACGCTCTCCTCCAACCACCGGAGATAGAGATCGAAGCCGATGGCGTGGGCGTGGCCCGACTGCTGCTGCCCCAACAGGTTCCCCGCTCCCCGCTGTTCCAGGTCCTTGAGCGCTATCCGATACCCGGCTCCCAGCTCCGTGTGGTGCTCCAGAATCTTGAGCCGCTCCTCGGCTGCCGGGTCGATGGTGTCGGGCGCCAACAGATAGCAGTAAGCCCGCCGGTGGCTCCGTCCCACTCTCCCACGCAACTGGTACAATTGCGCCAAACCCAGGTTATGTGCGTCGTGTACCACGAGCGTGTTGGCATTGGGGACGTCCAAGCCCGATTCCACGATCATGGTGTAGATCTCGGTGGTCGCCGTATCATTAAAAAAATCGTGCATCACCCGCTCCAGCTTCTCGGCCGACATCTGTCCATGAGCTACCGCCACCTCAGCTCGTGGCGCCAGCTTTTCGATCCGGGCCCCGATGGTGTCGATGGTCTCGACTCGGTTGTGCACCACGAACACTTGCCCGCCCCGGTCCAGCTCGCGTGCCAACGCCTCCTCGATGAGACCGTCGTCCCACGGCTCTACGAAAGTCAAGATGGGAGACCGGTCTCGTGGGGCCGTTTCGATCAACGTTATGTCCCGCAGTCCGGTCAACGACAGGTGCAGCGTTCGGGGGATCGGCGTAGCGGTGAGAGTCAGTACGTCGACCGACAGCCGGAGAGCCTTCAATCGTTCCTTGTGCCGCACCCCGAACCTGTGCTCCTCGTCCACGATCAGGAGACCGAGGTCCTTGAACACCACGTCCTTCGACAACAGGCGGTGTGTGCCGATCACCACGTCGACCTTTCCGGCCGCTATCTCGGCGACGATCACCTTCTGCTCCTTGGGTGTGCTGAACCGTGACAACACTTCCACTCGCACGGGAAAATCCGCCAGGCGCTCGCTGAAGGTGCGCCCGTGTTGGTCAGCCAAGATCGTGGTCGGCACCAGCACCGCTACCTGCTTACCGCCCTGGATTGCCTTAAACGTCGCGCGCACCGCTATTTCGGTCTTGCCGTATCCCACATCTCCTACCAGCAACCGGTCCATCGGCCGCGCCTGTTCCATGTCCTGTTTGACCTGTACGGTTGCCTGCCGCTGATCGGTGGTATCCTCATATAGGAAACTCGATTCCAGTTCCTGCTGCCACCGGGTGTCCGGCGGGAAACCATAACCCGACGTCACCTTCCGCCTGGCGTACAGGTCGAGCAGCTCGGCCGCCATTTCCTTGATGGCCTCCCTGGTCTTGTCCCTGGTACGCTTCCAGCTGCCGCCGCCCAGTTTGTGGAGCTTGGGGGGCGTCCGGTCACCGTCCTCGCCGGCGCCGCGGTAGCGTTCCAGTTGATCCAACCGGTAGAGCGGCACGTTCAACCGGTCACCGCCGAGATATTCCAGAACCGCCACCTGGATGGTGCTGCCGCCCAGCGGGATGGTGGCAATACCGCGGTAGACCCCGATGCCGTGATCGAGGTGCACCACGTAATCGCCTTCCTTGAGCGACCCGGTCGCGGCCGACGGCGCCGCCTGGCGGTAACGTCGTGCCCGCCGCAACCGCCGGGCCCGGCGGAAGATCTCGTGATCGGTGAGCACCCGCAGCGTCGGCATGACGAAGCCACCGTCGAGCGCGCCGAGGGCCAAGGTAGCACCTACATGGCGGCGGCCACCGTCACTCAACAACTCGTCGAGCCGTTCCAATTGGCCTTCGTTGTCACACAAGATCATGGTGGGCGTCGGTCCGCCCAACAGCCGGCGAAGCCGGGGAAGATCGCGATCAATGCGTTCCGGCGGGAAGAACCCGAACTGCACGTCGATGGCGGACTTGTCGTCACGAATCCTGAGTCGAGGAAAGTTGTCCAGCAGCTTTCGCCAGGCCGTCGGTTCGACGAACAGCAATTCCCGGTCGGCCACCGCCTCACCCAAACGGCGGGCCACTTCCAAATGATGCTCGGCCTCGCTCCACACCCGCTCGACTTCCTCGCCGCTGGCACCAACCGATTCCTCGATCACCACGGTGTCGCCGGGCAACAAGTCGAGCAGCGACCGCCTGGTAGTGGCCTGCTCGCCATCTTGATTGGCCAGAGCGGTGACGCCCGATATCGGCAGGATGGTGATGGCGTCCATCGGTTCCAGCGATCGCTGCGACGTCAGATCGAACCCACGCATGGACTCCAGGGTATCGCCCCACCATTCCAGCCGTGCGGGAGCGGGCATGCCGAAGCCGTACACGTCGAGTATGCCACCCCGCACACTGAACTCGGCGACCTCGGTGACGGTCGGGACCTTGCGATACCCCATACCCTCGAGGCGTTCGACCAGAGATCCAAGGGTGTCGTCGCCACGTCTCCCGGCCGTAGTGAGCGTGATCGTCGCCTGCGCCAAAGCGTCGGGAATTCGAGTGCGTTCCGCCGTGGCGCGGGCTGTGGTGACCAACACCCTGAGCCGGCCGGCTAGCAACGCGTCGATGGTTTCGATGCGCTCGCCGGCAATTTCGTAGTGGGGTTCGTCCTCGCCCAGCGATTCGCGTTGGGGATACAACGCGGCCGGGAGATCGGTGAGCGTCCGCAGGTCGTCGAGCCACCGTTCACCATCGGCCGGCGTCGGCGCCACCACGGCGAACAAGCGTTGGGGGAAAGTCCGGGCCAACCAGGCAACCAGGACCGCTGGGCTCGACCCCGGCAGTCCGCCCAAAGAAAGAGCCTCGTTCCTGGCGGGGAGCACCCCCTCCAGGTCACGAACAGCCGGCACTCGGGAGAAAGCGTCGAGTACTGGTTCCAGACTCACGATTCCCGCTTCCGTACACTCGCCAAGCCAACCTCGACCAGCGCCAGCATCAAGGCCAACCACAACAGCGGACCGCGTAGATCGCCGCGAGCTCCGGCCGCGAACACCACGTCGCCCGCACGTTCCGGCTCGACGATGCGGGTCGGGTTCCACAGCTGCCGGATGGCGCGATCGCCGGCTCGTTCCAGGTACGATTCGCGCACATCGATATTGGCCGCCAGCACTCCCATGGTGTCGAGACCTTCGACCAGGTAGTAGAGCCCAGTGGATGGAGGACTGAACGGCGCCCCGCCTTCGACCGTCCAACTCCGCCCGCCGCTGTGTACTTCCGTGGTCCTGTCGGGCAGCAACACCGTGCCGCCAGGCGCTGCCTGCCGCAGCGCCATCTCGCCTCGCGCCACCCGGTTTACCAGGGCGTCCATGAACGGCACGAATTCGGCCGAGAGAGGCAGCGACGTCCAGTCCGGATCGAACCGGCTGCCCACCAGCACCACGCCCGCGTCACGCACAATCCAGGGATCGCTGGCAACCGTAACCAACACCCCGGTGCCTCCGGCTGCCGTCCGCTCCAGGTGATGACGCCGCGTTACATCCACCGAACCGAGCAGCGCGCCGCTGTCACTGCGCTCGGCGGCGTTCACCAAATCGCCAAAACGCCAGATTACTCCGCGCCTACCTAGCGCACGATTGAGCGCCCCCAATTCGGCCGGGTCGGCCGGTGGAAACACCACCGAAAGTCCACGGCCGAGACCGCCCAGAGTCACTTCGTTGCCTCTGCGGAGGCGCCCGTTGGCTTCGAGGACCTGCGCGGCCGTGGCCAGGTGAAGATCCGTTGCGTTCCATGTGACCGTGGCCACGGGCGCCACCCGGACCGCGGTTACCCTCTGGTCGTCGGCTCTGAGTTCGTCGGGATCGACCGACACCTGCACCGGCCACCAGCCGGGCGTAAGCCCGGTGACCGCCACCGCCACCGATACGCCCGGGGGCGCCAAGGCCTGTCGCTCGGGGCGGCCCCCGGCCGAGACCGTCAATGCCACCGGGCGATCGGCATCCCCCGCCACCGTTGCCAGGAGGCGTCCGCCCTGTATCTGCCACGGCTGGGTGCCGGTCTCGGTCGACCCCACTCCGATGTTGGCCACGACCTCGCCCTCCGGCCTGACGATAACAAGCGGAGCTTCAATGGCCGCCGGTGACACGGCGGTTAATTGGAGATCGGTAATCAGAAAAATCTCACCGGGCCGCTCCTCACCCGCCAGGATGGCATCGGCCTGCATGATGGCCTGACCCAGGTCGAGCCGCATGGAGGAGGCCGAGACACTGTCGACCATGGTGGTTATCGATCCCCGGTCACCGCTGCGAGCCAACCCATCAGCCGTCATCAACCACAAGGCGTCTTCGGGGGTTGCTCGCGAGATCACGGTAGCCGCCGCCCGCCTGAGTTGCTCGACCACTGCCGTCCCGCCGGCCACGGCGCCGCTGCTCACGGAGTTGTCGATGATGACCACCAGGGCACTGGGGGCGTGCCCGGGTACTCCACTGACCGGGACGCTGGGTCCTGAGGCGGCCAGCACCAACGCCACGATCAGAGCCGTGCGTACCAACAGCAGCAGCAGGTTTCTAAGACGGAGTCGCCGCTGGTGCTCGCGCGCTGTGTCGACCAGGTAGCGCACAGCAGGGAACACCACGGTGGGCGGCCGGCGCCGGGTAATGAGGTGCAGGATGATGGGAATGGCCGCGGCGCCCAGGCCCAGCAGCATCCACGGATGGAGAAAGCTCACGCGACTCCTGACGGCGAAGCCAGCGCCTCGCGCAGCGCCAGCCCGAAGGGAGTGTCGGAGGTGATGCGGTGGTAACCGATGCCGTTGCTGCGGCACGCCACCAGCCACTCCTGGACCGTCCGGCTCACGGTTTGCTGGTACACACCGGCCCAATCACGGGGCCTCAGAGTGACGGCCTCTAGTGTCTCAGGGTCCTCGAAGCGGACCTCCTGCAGCCCTTCGAGTGTCACTTCGCCCGGGTCCATCACATGCAACACCAAGACCTGGTGTCCCCGGTGCCTGAGGAACTTGAGAGCCTTGAGGGCTACGTCGCGATCCAGTAGCAAGTCGGAGATGAACACCACCAGACCGCGGCGGCGAAGCAGGCTCACCACCCTGGCGAGCGCCGGCCCGGCCGCCGTGCCATGTCCCGCTTCCGACTTGCTCAGCTCCCTCAGCAGGTGGCGCCAGTGGGTCGTTCGGGCCTTGGCCGGCGTGACCGACCGCACTTCGTCGTCGAAGGTGATCAGTCCAGTGGCGTCACGTTGTCGCAGCAGCACCAGTGCGATGGCCGCGGCCAAGCGCTTGGCGTATTCGAGCTTGGTCAACAGGGTGTCGGGCGACCCGGTCCAGGCCATGGATTTGCTGACGTCCAACACGATCATGGCCCGCAGGTTGGTTTCTTCCTCGAATTGCTTGACGTAGAGCCGGTCGTTGCGGCCGAGGACTTTCCAGTCGATGTAACGCAACTCGTCGCCGGGTTGGTACATACGATATTCGGCGAATTCCACAGAAAATCCCCGCTTGGGAGATCGGTGCAATCCGGTGAGAAACCCCTCCACTACGCCCTCGGTCGACAACTCCAGGCCGCCCAGACGGGAAACCTCAAGCGGGTCCAGCAGATCTAGCCGCATGTGATCGCGCATTACCTCCAATAGCGGGCCAGGAACCTAGGCGAGTTACCCTCAATGTAAAAGCGGGGTCCCTAGCTCCTACGTCATCCCAGCACGACGACATTGTCCGTGTCAATGTGTCAGTCCGCAAATATCTATCCGACAACGAGTTATGGGAACCGGCCAAGTGGCGCTGCGTGGAACGAAACACGACCGGCCGGGCGACCGTACCATTGAGTGGAGGCCGCTAGGCTATTCCGGTGGCTGCCGGTCCGAACATGGGCCATTAAGTTGCAGCCGCGCACAGGATTCGCCCAACCCAAGACAAGAGGGACCCTGATGAAGCCCATGTTGTTCCGCAGTCTGCTGGTGGCAGTATTTGCCTCGGCAGCAGCCAGCCCCCTGACGGCCCAGATGGCCGCTTCAGCCAACCCAACCAGCGTGATCTCCCCCGACGCCATCTACCAACATCTCAGCGTCATAGCCGACGACTCGATGATGGGCCGCGACACACCGAGCGCCGGTCTCGACATGACGGCCCAGTATGTTGCCGACCAATTCGCCCGCCTTGGCCTCGAGCCCGGCGGGGAAGATGGCACCTGGTTCCAGCGCTACCCCATCTATCGAACCCAACTCGACACGGAGAACTCACACGTCGGGTTCATGATTGATGGGACCGACACGCACCTATCCCTGACTTCGGATGCCGCACGGTGGTTTGGTGGCATTCCGATGGAAGAGGTACACGGGTCAACCTTTGTCATCGGCGGAACGCTCGACCCGGAGCAGATCGACGAACTGGATCTGGCGGGCAAGGTAGCGCTGGTGGTGATCGATTTCGCCAACTTGCGGCAGCAACATATGCAGACTGGGTTGCGCGCGATTTACAACGCCGGCCCTGTGGCGGTGGTGGCGGTGTCCAACCGATCGGAAACCGAATTCACCAGCAGGGTGGACCGGCAAACTCGGCCGCGGACGTCACTTCAGGCGGAGGCAGATGGTGGCACGCCCGCCATTGTGGTTCGGGAGTCGGCCTTTGCCGACGTGGCCGCCGCTGCAGGACTGAACCTCGAAAAAATCCGCGTGGCTGACGGCCTGGTGACCCAAGACCTGGATGACCTCACGATTGGCGTCGACATAAGGCAAACGGTCCTGGACGAGGCAAGCGCACCAAACACCATCGGCATCCTCGAGGGCAGCGACCCCAGGCTAAAGAATGAGTACATGGTGTACTCGGCTCACATGGATCACATCGGCATCCGGTCGGGCCAGGCTGATTCGATCTCCAACGGTGCCGATGACGACGCCTCGGGCACCGTCGGGATCATGATGCTGGCCGAAGCCTTCGCCAAAGCGGAAAGCAGACCGCTGCGGTCGATCCTGTTCATTACGGTGAGCGGCGAGGAAAAGGGACTGTGGGGCAGCGAGTACTTCGCTAACAATCCCACGGTACCCGTGAACGACATGGTGGCCAACATCAACATCGACATGATCGGCCGCAACTGGCCCGATACCATCGTGGCCATAGGCAAGGAACACTCCGACCTGGGCGAGACGCTCAACCGCGTGAACGCCGAGCACTCGGACCTCAACATGACGGCCATCGACGATGTCTGGCCCGAGGAGAACTTCTACGGTCGGTCCGACCACTACAACTTCGCCCAGAAGGGCGTGCCGATTCTGTTCTTCTTCAACGGCGTCCATGACGACTACCACCAGGTGTCCGACGAGATCGACAAGATCGACACCGAGAAAATGAGCCGCCTCATTTCCCTGCTCTACTACCTGGGGAAGGAAATCGCCGACACACCGGAAAGGCCGCAGTGGAAGCCGGAGAGTTACAAAAAAATCGTTGAGGGTGCGTAGCGCGTAGGTACAGCAGCTAGCAGCTAGCTGCCAGCTGTCGGCATACAACGGAAGGCCGGTGCTCAGGGTAAACCCTGAGCACCGGCCTTCCGCTATATTCCGTCGATGCAATCCGCCCACATCCGCAATTTCTGCATCGTGGCCCATATCGACCACGGCAAATCCACCTTGGCGGACCGTCTCATCGAGTCGACCCAGGCGGTGGACCAGCGGCTCATGCGCGACCAGTTGCTGGACACCATGGACCTCGAGCGTGAACGCGGCATCACCATCAAACTGAACGCCGTCCGCATGGAGTACACGTCACCTGACGGAGAGGCGTTCGAACTCAACCTGATCGACACTCCGGGCCACGTCGACTTCACTTACGAAGTGTCCCGGTCCCTGACGGCTTGCGAGGGGGCAATCCTGGTGGTCGATGCCACGCAGGGTGTTCAGGCGCAGACCATCAGCAATCTGTTCCTGGCACTAGACGCCAACCTCGAAATCATTCCGGTCCTCAACAAGATCGACCTCCCGGGCGCCGAGCCCGACCGCAGGGCGCAGGAAATCGTCGATCTCATCGGCGGCACCGCGGCCGACATTCTGGCCGTGTCGGCCAAGGAAGGCACCGGCATCGACGCCCTCCTGGCGGCCATCGTTGAGCGGGTCCCGCACCCCAAGGGGAATCCACAGACGCCCCTGCGAGCGCTGATTTTCGATTCCTACTTCGACAAGTACCGTGGCGCCATTCCCAGCATCAGGGTCGTAGACGGCACGCTCAAGGAAGGTATGGGCGTCGTCTTCGGGTCCCATCCCGAAGATGAATACACCGTCGCGGAGGTGGGCTACCTGCAACTGGGCCAACGACGGACCGGTTCGTTGACGGCGGGAGAAGTCGGCTATATGGTGGCCAGCCTGCGAGAAGTGGGTGACGCCCGGGTGGGCGACACGATCATCGATGCCGCCCACAGCGACACACCACTCCTGGAAGGTTACCGGGAAGTGCGCTCGATGGTCTTTGCCGGACTGTACCCCACCGACTCCGACCAGTACGAGGCGCTGCGGGATGCGCTCGAAAAACTGGTGCTCAACGACGCCAGCCTGCACTACGAACCGGAATCGTCAACCGCTCTTGGATTCGGGTTCCGCTGCGGGTTCCTGGGCCTGCTCCACTTGGAAATCGTGGTAGAGCGGCTCGAGCGCGAGTTCGACCTGGCGCTCATCAACACCGTCCCGACGGTGGAGTACCACGTGTACACCACGGACGGCGAGATGGTGGTTGTCGAGAACCCGACCCATCTGCCGGACACCGCCACCATCGACCGCATCGAGGAACCGTACGTCAAAGCCCGCATTCTCGTTCCCAAGGAATACATCGGCGGCATCATGGCCCTGGGACAGGAACGCCGGGGCGTCTACCTCGGCATGCAATACATCGACACGGCCCGGGTTGAGTTCGAGTGGGAGTTTCCCTTGGGGGAAATTCTGCTGGACTTCTACGACAAACTCAAATCCATCAGCCGCGGATACGCCTCGCTCGACTATGAAATGGTCGACTACCGCGCATCGAAACTGGTAAAACTCGACATGCTGCTCAACGGCGAACCGGTGGACGCCTTCAGCGTCATCATCCACACGGACAAAGCCTACGAGTGGGGCCGGAAAGTGGCCGATAAGCTCAAGGAACTGATCCCGCGGCAACTGTACGCCGTCGCCATCCAGGCAGCCATCGGTCAGCAGGTCATCGCCCGCAAAACCATCTCGGCGTTCCGCAAGGACGTCACGGCCAAGTGCTACGGCGGAGACGTCAGCCGCAAGCGCAAGCTCCTCGAGAAACAGAAAGCCGGCAAGAAACGGATGAAGCAACTCGGATCGGTCGAGATCCCCCAGGAAGCATTCCTGGCGGTA
>CAXMUQ010000220.1:0-6328 GCA_964196605.1 uncultured Acidimicrobiia bacterium | reverse complement strand
GGCTAGGACTGTGGCGTGGTAGGTAATACGGACGTCGTCCTCGAGAATCGTCCGGGCGTTGGTGACGTCTTTCTGGTCGTCGATGCTGTGTGTGTGGCTGTAAATATTGGCATAGTCGGCGATGCTGACACGGTCGCCCAGCGTAATCCCGCCGCGATCATCCAGCAGGACGTGTCGGTGGATCACGACATCATCGCCAACTTCCAGGTTGTAACCGTAGGATACCTCAGTGAACTGGAAGCACTTGAAGTTCCGGCCGCAACGCGCAAAGATGTGCTGCGCCAGTAATCGTCGTAACCCGACTCCCAGATACACGTTGTTGCCGCCGGCGGGGGAATGATCGAACCGCTGCCACAACCACAACAGTGGCTTTACCCGGGCGAATTTCTCGGCGTCTACTTCGGCATAGTACTCCGGTTCGAGGGTCACGTTGTGTGGGTCGAGCGCCAGTAGCGACGTCTTGGCGGCCAGCGGGGTCCCCGGATCTTCCACGAGTCCGGTATAATCCGTCAGCCCTGGATGGTACAACTGAAACAGTGTGTTTCTGGTGATGGTATGCCAATCAGCGCCGGGAGCTGAGAGCTGACCACTCAGCTCTTCCAGCCACTCATCCAACGCTCCCCGTGTGGGGACAGGCAGACTCACGGTCTTGAGAGGGAGAATCGGCATGTAGTATCCGGCAAGCGAAGAGCGGCAGGGCGTTTACCGGCCACCTCCTCCGCCGCCTTGATTCTGGATGGCGCGGGACTGAATCCGGTTACGCTCCCGCAGCAGGTTCTCCGTCCGATTACGGTTCCACGCGATGATGGCGGTGGCCCCATACGTAAACGTCATTGGGAGGTACGGCGTCAGTGCGTCGGTGAACACGTAGATGCCAACCGCACTTTGCCGGCGCCCCAAGCGGTCCGACTGGATAGACGTCGTGAGAGGAATGATGGCTACGGGATCCAGGAACAGGGTATTGACGTTGGCGGTCAGCAGCTGCGCGTCGAATCTGGTTCCTTCGGCCAGGGCATAGTATGTCACCATCAGCAGGCCCGGCGACGACACTCCGTACAGCGCGGCGACAGAGTCGATCTGGGTGCGCTTGGATTCCACCAACCGGTGGAGTGAACCGTAGCTGTCCTGGTTCAGCAGGCGCAACGCCGCTTCCTGAAGGATGGTCACCCGGATATCGAGGCTGCTGGTACGCACGCCGGCGGACAAGTCGTCCTGGTTGAGACGGCCGTATCCTGCCGGGGGAAGCCCATCGTCCGTCTGGTCCTGGGCCACGCCGGAACCGGTGCCGAAAAGCATCATGCTCCCGAGTATGCACGCGGCGCGTACGGGGAATGGACAGGGCATTACGAATCTCCTTCGGGAAGGGCAGCCAACAGACTCGCCCCTAAGTCGGCGATTCCTTCACCTGACTTAGCACTCACAAGTTGCACCTGATCTACATCGGCTAGCAAGTCCCCGGCCACGCTGGACAGGCGTTGTTGGCGCTCCTGGCGGCCGATTTTGTCAGCCTTGGTCAGCACTATCAGAGTAGGGTGTCCTTGGGAGTGGAGCAGTTCAAGCATCCACTTATCCTCGGCCGACGGGGAGTGGCGAATGTCGAGGAGCCAGACGAGCCCGGCCACGTCAGCTCGACCCTTCAGGTAGTCCGTGATCAGTTTTCGGTAGCCGGCTCGGGCTGTTTTGCTGGCCTTGGCGAATCCGTACCCAGGGAGGTCGACCAGGTAGAAGGCTGGTAGCCGGTAGACGTTGATCAGTGTCGTCTTGCCGGGGGTACCGCTCACCCGAGCGAGGCGTTTTCGTCGGAGTAGCGCGTTGATAAGGCTCGATTTGCCGACGTTGGATCGGCCGATGAAGGCGAATTCTGGGAGTGGAGGATCGAGGGTCACGTCGGCCGAGGGGAAGCTGCCGACGAAATCAACCGATAGGTGTCTGAGTGGCGAGTCGATGGAAACCGTCAGGCCTCGCGTTTGCTGCGCGCCTGCGGCTCCGTGACTACCAGCGGCGGGGTACCGTCGCGGATGGATTCGGCGGTGATCACGATCTCCCGGACGTCTTCACGGTCAGGAATGTCGAACATAATGTCCGTCATGACTGTCTCAAGGATGGCGCGGAGGCCGCGGGCGCCGGTGCCGTGTTTGATGGCGCGCTCCGCTACCGCCTGGAGTGCCTTGGGATCGAAGGTGACGCCTACGTTCTCGAAATCGAACAATCGTTTGTACTGCTTGGTGAGGGCGTTCTTGGGTTCGAGGAGGATCTTGATCAGCGCTTCCTCATCGAGTGCGTCGAGCGCTACGGTGACCGGCATGCGGCCGACGAGTTCGGGAATGAGTCCAAACCGCAGGAGATCATCCGGCTCGACGTCGTGGTAGTGGGAGGATCCCACCTTCTCGGCATCGCTTTGTACGGCGGCCCCGAAGCCGATCTGTTGGGTGCCGGTGCGCGACTGGATGATTGTCTCGAGCCCGTCGAAGGCACCACCACAAATGAACAGGATGTCCTTGGTGTTTATCTGGATGTACTCTTGCTGTGGGTGCTTGCGCCCGCCCTGCGGGGGCACCGAGGCGATGGTGCCCTCGAGGATCTTCAGGAGGGCCTGCTGTACCCCTTCGCCCGACACGTCGCGGGTGATGCTGGGGTTCTCGGATTTCCGGGCGATCTTGTCGATTTCGTCGATGTACACGATGCCGCGCTCGCACTCGCCGACGTTGAAGTCCCCGGCCTGAAGCAGCCGCACCAGAATGTTTTCCACGTCCTCACCCACGTACCCAGCCTCGGTCAACGTAGTGGCGTCGGCGATGGTGAATGGTACATCGAGGATTCGAGCGAGCGTCTGGGCAAGGAGCGTCTTGCCGACGCCCGTCGGGCCGAGGAGCAGGATGTTGGACTTGTCCAGTTCGACGTCGTCATCGCGAGCGGGTTGGGAATTGATACGCTTGTAGTGGTTGTAGATGGCCACCGATAGCGTTCGCTTGGCCTTTTCCTGTCCGATGACGTACTCGTCGAGCACGGCGTTGATTTCCGACGGTGTGGGGACCTGGGTTATTCCCTCGGCAACCTCGCGGTCCTCGTCTTCAGCCAGGATCTCATTGCACAACGTGATGCATTCGTTGCAGATGTAGACCGAAGGGCCGGAGATGAATTTGCGGACGGAGTCCTTGGACTTGCCGCAGAAGGAGCATCGAAGGTGCTTGTCGCTGGCCATGGAGTCTCGTCGGTCAGTGGGTGTCGGGGCCTAGAAAGCAAGAAATACGCCTAAATCCCGATCCGTCAAGTGGGCGTTATTCGGCTCCCTCGGTCCGCGGCGTGAAGACGCTGTCGATCAGGCCGTACTCCTTGGCCTCCTCAGCGCTCATGAAGCGGTCCCGGTCCATGTCGCGCTCGATTCGTTCTAGCGGCTGGCCAGTGTGCAGAGCGTAGAGTTCATTCATGGCGGAGCGCAGATACAGAATTTCCTTGGCCTGGATCTCGATGTCCGCCGCCGTTCCCTGGGCACCGCCAGAGGGCTGATGGATCATGATCCGCGAGTGGGGTAGGGCGCTTCGCTTGCCGGGTGTGCCGGCAGTGAGGAGGAAGGACCCCATCGAGGCCGCCATCCCCATGCAGATGGTGTTTATCGGCGAGCGCAGGTGCTGCATGGTGTCGTAAATGGCCATCCCGCTCGACACCATGCCGCCCGGTGAGTTGATGTAGACGTAGATGTTCTTTTCCGGGTTGTCGGCTTCAAGAAACAGGAGTTGGGCGATAATAATATTGGCGACATCGTCGTTGATCGCGGCACCCATGAACACGATACGGTCCATGAGCAGCCGCGAGAAGATGTCGTAAGTCTTTTCGCCCCGGCTAGAGCGTTCGATTATATAGGGTGGGTATATCGTGGAGACCGTCATACTTCCTCGGCAATAGTAGATTGGTCCAGCAGATGGGCGAACACTTTTTCTTCTGTCAGCGCTCGCTCGATTTCGGCGAGCCGCTGGGATTTTTGTAGCGCCGCGTACACCTCGTTGACCGATGTATTTCGTCCCGCGGCGATCTCGGCGACCCGCGCATCGATGTCTTCTTCGGTGGCCTTCAGGTCCCCGGCGGTCGCCACTGCGTCGAGCACCAGATCGCGCTTTACGTGTGACTCGGCGATCGGTCGGAACTCCTCGTGGAACTTCTCCAATTGATCCTGCGGCACGCCGTACGCCTCGGCGTATGCGTGGATGGCCCTGGCCACCATCGCCTGGGGGGCCTCCACGTTGTTGGCCGCCACCAGTTCGGTGATCAGTTGGTCGCGCACCCGGCTGTCGGCCTCGCGCTGTGCCGCGGCCTCTACGTCGGTCCGGATGGCGGCGGTGAGGGCCGCCAAATCTTCGAAATCTCCTACCTCGCGCGCCAGGGCGTCATCGAGCGGCGGCAGCTCCTGCCGCTTGACTTCGTGCAGCGTGACTCGGAGCCGTCGGCTCTGGCCGCGCTTGCTCTCGTCCGCGTGATCGTCGGGAAACCGGATGTCCTCGTCGGATGACTCACCCGGGGTGAGTTCCATGATGCGTTCCTCGAGTTCGGGGATCGCCTTCCCCTCTCCCAAGACGAGCGAGTAGGGTTTCGCTTCACCAGCTTCTCCGTCCTCGATGGGCGCCACCTCCACGCGGACCATTTGGCCCGGGCTGGGTTTCTCGTCCTCCACCGGGAGCCAACTGGCCTTCTGTTCCTGGACTTTCCGCAACTGCTCGTCGACTTGGTCATCCGTTACCGGGGCGACCGTGCGCGTCAGAGAGAAATCGCCGGTCCGCTCCAGGACCAGCTTCGGCTTGACCTCGACGAAGAACTCGAACTCGATGGGACCGTCGTCCTCGAATTTCAGGTTCCGGACCGACCGGTCGATGACGTCGGTGAGGGACTCAGTGTCGACCGCCTGGTCCCAGCTATCCCGCACCAACTCCTCGAGGACGGTCTGGCGGATGGCGTCGCCGTATCGCTGGCGGACCACCGCTGGAGGGACCTTACCTTTGCGGAATCCCGGAAGCCGCGCCCGGCGGGCGAGTTCGCGTACCGCCTTGGTTTCGGCCTGCTTGACGAGGTCCTGCGGGACCGAGACCGCCAGGGCCTTGGATCCAGAATCCTCGTGGGTCTTTTCGATGGTTATCTGCGTCATGGTGGGACAAATCTAGCCCCCCGGGGGGCATGGGGGGAGGGGAGTGGTGCCGAGTGAGGTTGCCTGTAGTTCAGATGCGAACGGCGGGATTCGAACCCGCACCCCTTGCGGGACAGGATCCTAAGTCCTGCGCGTCTGCCAGTTTCGCCACGTTCGCGTGCGGTGGAATATAGGGATTTGGCTAGCCTGCGGGAGATAGTTCCTGCAGGTGCCCGCAGCAATCGCTTGTCCGATAGCGTGGTTGGTCGAGCCGCGCGGCGATTCCCACGTGAACCGGTTGATTGAACCGGCGCACGCACCCTGTTGATTCGCTCTTCTGCTGCGGGGGCTTGAGCCGCATACCGTGCAAGGCGTGCTAACTCTCTCCGTCACCTAGACTGCCCGATTCGTCGCCAGACTTCAGCGCAGGCCCCGCTCTGCGGGCGAGTATTAGGGTCCCTGTGGCCGATCCGCCACCCAAGAGTACGAAGATCGTCGCGTTGACTATGGCGGTCGAGACGGACCACGCCTGCCAGGCGTTTATCGCCAGAAGCCCAAAGAAGAGAAGCCCGACCCCAGCACCCAGCGCGGCGAAGCCGGGGAGCGAGAACTTGTCGAACGAACGGCCGCGTGCGGTTATCGCCAGAAAACCAGAGAAGGCCACCCCGATCAGGAAGGCCCACATTGAGCTTGCGACGACCACCCGGATCGTCTCAAGACCAACTTCGCTCCCGGGGAGCAGCCACACGAGCCCGGCAATCATCGAAGCGACAACGCCGACACCGGCGGCGAAGGTCAGCCCCGTACCGATCATCCCACGGATAACCCTCAGCCAACGGGGCACAAATAACCTCCATGCGTGGTTTAACTTTACGATACAAAGTACATTGACCGACGGGGCTGTGTCAAATGGTGTTGGTGCGCCCTCGGTCAATCAACTGTGAACACGGCCGCCTCAGAATTCCAGGAGTACGACAATGGATCGGCGTGGATGGCGAAGGCTATGCGGTACCGGCCCGACTCCAGAAAGGCTACGGGAAGGTCTACGCGCGACACGCGCGATGTTTCCGGTTCGATAGCGTCGGCCGGTGACAGGCCCCGCAGCGTGAAGGCCGTGTCGCTGGTTTGCCCCATGATGCGGACCACCAGGCGAGGTTGCTCTCCGGCCGGCGTAGTGGGAAATGCGAGCGCCGTACTACGGTGATTGAGTATTGT
>CAXMUQ010000219.1:0-4975 GCA_964196605.1 uncultured Acidimicrobiia bacterium | reverse complement strand
ATTGCGCTGGCGACGCGTGAACTGCAAGAGTTGGAACTGCATGGCGGGGCTAGTGTCATGGACGGCACGGTCATTCGGATGCCGAAGGCCTATCCGATATACGACGGTGCCTACCGAGGCCACCTGGATGTCGTACGGGGCTTCATTGACCAAATTTCAAACTTGCACACCGTCGGCCGGAACGGCATGCACAAGTACAACAATCAGGACCACTCGATGCTCACCGCCATGATGGCGGTGGAGAACATGCAAGGCGGAACTTGGGATGTCTGGGAAGTAAATACAGACTACGAATATCACGAGGAGCAACGGTTGGACCGGCCCGCGCAGGAGCCGGTCGCCGCCGCGAGTTGATCGTGGCACCGCTTCGGTTCTGTTTCCTGACGACGTTCTACCCGCCGTACCACTTCGGCGGTGATGCCATCGGTATCCAGCGGTTGGCCCGGGGATTGGTTCGGGAAGGCCACCATGTTACGGTGATCCACGATGTTGACGCCTTTCTCGCTTTAGCCCCGTCACCGGCCGACGTCGACACCGCCGATGATGGAGTGGAAACGGTTCGGCTCAGAAGTCGGTTCGGCAAGGTGTCTGCTCTGTTGACGCAGCAGACCGGGCACCCGGTTGTCCACGGGCGGCGGATACGAGAGGTGTTGGACGCTGGGCAGTTTGACGTGGTCAACTTCCACAACGTGTCGTTGGTCGGCGGACCGGGCCTGTTGAGTTACGGGAGCACAGCGATCCGGCTCTACATGGCGCATGAGCACTGGCTCGTCTGCCCCACACACGTCCTGTGGCGCCACGGGCGGGAACGGTGTTCTGGTCGAGAATGTCTGCGGTGCACGCTGCACTACCGCCGACCTCCCCAGCTGTGGCGTTATACGGGTCTGTTGCAACGCCAACTCGATGAAGTGGACACCTTCATCGCAATGAGCGACTTCAGTAGGGACAAACACCACGAATTCGGTTTTTCGAAGCCGATGGAGGTGCTCCCCTATTTCTTGCCGGATACCGACGGCGATTCATCGGGGGAAGAGATCGAGCCGCCCCAGGAACGGCCCTATTTCCTGTTCGTGGGCCGATTGGAACGGATCAAGGGCCTCGACGATGTAATCGACGTTTTTCGTGATTATCCCGACGCCGATCTGTTGATTTTGGGAGATGGTGAATACTCGGCACCCCTCCACGAGCGGGCCCAGGGCATGCCCAACGTCCGGTTTCTGGGGCGAGTGCCGGTTGAAGAGCTGAGCCGCTATTACCTGCACGCGGTGGCATTGATCGTGCCCTCCGTCTGTTTCGAGACCTTCGGCATCATTCTCATTGAGGCGTTTCGACAGGGAACCCCGGTAATAGCGCGACGGTTGGGCCCCTTTCCGGAGATAGTGGCCCGTGCCGGCGATGGCGAGCTGTTCGACACGCCCGACGAACTCGTAGGGGCGATGCGGCGTTTGCAAGGGGACCCGACCCACCGGAAGTACTTGGCCCAGGCCGGCGCCGACGCATTTCAGGCCCACTGGTCCGAGCGGGCGGTGGTGCCTCAGTATCTGGATATCGTCCGGCGGACGGCGGAACGAACCGGCCGTCAGGAGATCGTGGATTCGCTTAGCATGGTGGAGGTACAGTGAAAGTCTTTGTCAGTGGTGGGGCAGGATTCATCGGATCGCATCTGGCGGAACGGTTGCTCGACAGGGGTGATTCAGTCATTGCGCTCGACGATCTCTCCACCGGCACGATGGACAACATTGACCATCTGATTGGCCGCCCGGGGTTCGAATACCGGATCGGGTCCTGTCTCGATGCTCCCCTCGTGGCCGAATTGGTTGACCGGTGCGACGTAACCGTCCATCTCGCGGCGGCCGTCGGTGTCAAACTCATCGTCGAGCACCCAGTACGAACCATCGAAACCAACGTCAAGGCGACGGAAGTGGTCCTCGCCGCCGCCGCCAAGAAGCAGAAGCTGGTGGTGCTGGCCTCGACCTCTGAAGTGTACGGCAAGGGGACCAAGCTCCCGTTCACGGAGGACGACGACCTACAACTGGGGCCCACCGTCAACTCCAGATGGGCCTACGCATGTTCCAAGGCCCTCGATGAGTGGCTGGCGCTGGCCTACTTCCGAGAAAAGTCTGTTCCCGTAATCATCGTCCGGTTCTTCAACACCGTCGGTCCTCGTCAGACGGGGCGCTACGGTATGGTGCTCCCGACGTTCGCGGCTCAGGCGGTCGCAGGTGAGCCGATCACGGTATTCGGCTCGGGTGAGCAATCCCGTTGCTTTGGACACGTGCGAGACGCGGTCGAGGGTATGCTGCGGCTGATCGAGACGCCAGAGGCCATTGGCCAGGTTGTCAATGTGGGATCGAACGCGGAGGTCACCATAGGTACGCTCGCGGAGATGGTACGGGACGCCGCCGGAAGCCAGTCGGAAATCGTCCGGGTGCCCTATGCCGAAGCGTACGCCGAGGGGTTTGAGGACCTGCAACGCAGGGTGCCCGCTGTGTCCAAACTCGAGCAACTGACGGGATTTCGGCTCGAAACACCATTGGCCGAGACCATCAAAGATGTCGTCGCTGATCAACGCGCAAGACTGGCGCTCAATACCTAGGCCAATGCGCGCGATATTGACCTACCACTCGATCGACGACTCCGGGTCACCCATCTCGGTGTCCCCGGCCGTCTTTCAGGCCCAGGTCCAATGGTTGGCCGGGGGCCCCGTTCGGGTGCTCTCAATTGAGGACCTCATCCGCGCATCGCCCGAGGAAGATGCTGTTGCGCTTACGTTTGATGACGGCTTCGTCAACTTCGGAACCGTCGCAGCCCCGCTTCTCGAGGAATATGGACTCCCCGCCACCCTGTTTGTCGTGGCCAATTACGTGGGCAAGGACAACCAATGGAACGGGAAGAAAGGCCCAGGCATTCCGGTGCTTCCACTGCTCGATTGGGCGGCACTGGGTCGGTGCGCTGAATCCGGAGTGGACATCGGCGGTCATACTCTCACCCACCCTAATCTGTGCCGACTCCCGCCCCAGCGTATCCGCCAGGAGCTCGCAGACGCGGCGGCCGCCATCGCTCGCGAGACCGGTCGTCCACCGTGCAGCGTAGCGTACCCCTACGGGGCCCACACGCCTGAGATCTCGAGCATGGCGAAGGAAACGTACCGGCTGGGGCTCACCACCGAGCTGCGATACCTCGACATCGGCGATGATCCGCTGCGCCTCCCCCGCCTGGACATGTACTACTATCGGAGCCGAGGCCAGCTGGAGAGCTGGGGGACCCGCCGGTTCGATCAGCGCCTGTGGGTCCGGCGGCAGGCTCGCAGGTTTCGAGAGACCCTGGCAGCTCCGCGAGGCGCGCGATGAGTGAGACCCGGTTATCCGTCATCGTGCCGGTCTACAACGGTACCGGCGTGCTGGAGAAATCGTTGAGTGCGCTCCGCGACAGCGATCTGCCCCGCAAGTACTGGGAACTGATCGTCGTGGACGACGCCAGTACCGATGATACGGGAACGCTGGCGGCACAGTACGCGGATCGTGTGGTTCGACTCGATGGTCTGCCCCATGGGCCCTCCTATGCACGAAATCGGGCCGCAGAGGTGGCCAAGGGCGATGTTGCCGTGTTCGTCGATGCTGATGTTGTGGTGCACAAGAGCACCCTGCGACAGTTCCACGAGGTCTTTGACCAGCAGCCGGAGACTGCTGCGGTGTTTGGATCATACGACGACGACCCGCCAGCAAGCGGGCTAATTTCACGGTACCGAAACTTGTACCACCACTACGTTCACCACCAAAACCCGGGACCAGCGGCGACGTTTTGGGCTGGGTGTGGTGCTGTCCGTTTGCCGGTGTTCCGGGAAGTCGGGATGTATAACGAGTGGCATTTTTCACGCCCCCAAGTCGAGGACATTGAGCTTGGCCAGCGGCTGAACGATCGCGGCTTCCGAATCATGCTGATGCCAGAGATCCAAGCAACACACCTCAAACACTGGACTCTCGGCAACATGATCGCCACCGACTTGAACGATCGTGGCGTGCCGTGGATGCGGTTGCTGATTCGGCGCGGAACCGCAACTGGAGAGAAGTCACTCAATCTCAAGACGCAGGAGAAGTTGAAAACGTTCTTGGTAGGGCTTGCCTCGTTGACGGTGTTGTTGGCCGCATGGCAGCGTTCGCTCATGTGGCTTGCTGTGAGTAGCATGCTGCTCGGGTTAGTAGTGGTGGCCAACATGCACCTCTATCGGTTTTTTTATCGGCACGGCGGATGGAGATTCGCTCTGGCCACCGTATTGCTGAATCTTCTGTACTACGTAATCAATACGGTTGCGGCCGCGTGGGGCTGGGTGTTGCACCACACGCTGGGTGACCCGCAGCTACCGGTGGCGGTAGAAGCTATGGCGGAAATCGGGGTCGACAGCTGGCCTCCGGTGCCCAAGAAGCTCCGAGGGAAAGATGCGCCGCAACAAGCCGACGTCGTTGGTGCGGAAGAGTGATTGTATGGCCTGGCGACCCGAGGCATATTGTTGGAGAGTGAGGCAATGATGGCGCGATTACAGGTCGAACTAGGTAATGTCCCCGGTGATGCGGACGTACCCGAGCGTGTCGAACAGGAATTGGCGCTGGCGTTTGCACCGGTGCACAAGAGGGCGTTCGGCGTGGCCATTGGAACGGCGTTCGGCGTGTCGCTCTTCGTCGCCACCTTGGTATATGCTGCGCGTGAGCCAGCGGACAATACGGGACTGTGGCTGTTGAGCCAATACTTCCGGGGATACTCAATCTCGGTGGCCGGCGCGTTCGTGGGCCTGGGATGGGGCTTCGTAACCGGATTTGTTGTCGGTTGGTTCATCGTGTTCTGCCGAAACCTTGTCGTCGCTTCCTCGGTGTTTCTCATCCGGCCCAACGCTGATCTCGCTGAAAATGGAGATTTCCTCGACCACATATAGTCCCAGTCAACCCGAGGAATGACATGATCGAGAAGGGGCAGAATTTCA
>CAXMUQ010000218.1:0-25620 GCA_964196605.1 uncultured Acidimicrobiia bacterium | reverse complement strand
GACACCATTCTAAGCGTCGATGGCTCACCGACGCCCCAGTGGTACGACCTGACGGAGTTCCTATCGCAGAATCCCGAGCGAGAGCTCACCCTGGTGCTCGGCCGGGCGGATGGGGTCGATACCGTACTGGCAGCCCCGGCGGCCATGCCTGACACCGCCCCGGACGGCGAGATCCGCATGGTCGGGAAGTTGGGGATCTATTCTCAGCCAACTACGCAGCTCCGATCGCTGTCTTTGGGGGAAGCCGTTGTGGCGGGGGCACGGGAAACGGCCAATTATGGTACCATCGTCGTTCGTTCGATCAGGGGCTTGCTCACGGCCAGGGTCTCGACCAGTGAGTTGGGCGGCCCGATCCTGATCGGGCAGTTGGCCGGGCGCACGGCTCGGGCGGGGATCGACCCGTTCCTGGCGTTCATGGCTCTTATTTCCATCAATCTAGCGGTGCTGAACCTGCTGCCGATCCCCGTTCTGGACGGTGGACAGTTCCTGTTTCTACTGGCCGAGGGAGTATTGCGCCGGCCACTGTCGCTGAAACTGCGTGAGCGGCTGACGGCGGTGGGCCTGGTGCTGATCTTCATGCTCATGGGATTGGCCTTCTGGAACGACCTGAGCCGCCTGTTTCGGGATTTGTTCGGCTAAAGCAAATGGCTCATACTGCCCCCGCTGCTCTCGCCGCCCCCGCTGCCCTCGCTGGCGGCTGCCGCCCCCGTTGGCGACTTGCCCTTGTGGCGCAACTACGTTTACTTTCTAGGCTTACAAGAATTCTAGACTTGAGAAGAGGAAGCAAAGAAGCATGAGTATAGACAAGCAGAGTGTCATCACCAAGTACGCCCGGAACGAAGGCGACAGCGGTTCAGCCAACGTACAGGTCGCCATTCTCACCGCGCGGATCAACGATCTCACCGACCACTTCCGGCAGCACCCCAAGGACCATCACAGTCGTCAGGGTTTGCTCAAGATGGTTGGAACACGTCGTCGTCTGCTCACCTATCTCAAGCGAAAAGATCTTGAGGGATATCGGTCCCTCATCGAGGAGCTCGGGCTCCGTCACTAAAGGCTGCCGAGTAGTGGAGGGCGTCCCGGCCAAAACACGGGACGCCCTCTTTCTATAGGGTACGCCGCACAAAGAAGAGAGAAGCAAGTAAGTGCATCGCATCGAAACAGAATTTGCCGGCAGGAAGCTCAACATCGAAACGGGCCGCCTTGCCAAGCAGGCCGCCGCATCCGTGTTGTTGCAGTTCGGGGAAACCATCGTGTTGGCGGCCGTCACCGTATCGCACAAACGATCCCACCTCCCATTCTTCCCGCTGACGGTCGAATACCGGGAGAAGACCTACGCCGCCGGGAAGATCCCCGGTGGGTTCATCAAGCGAGAAGGGCGTCCTTCGGAGAAGGAAGTCCTCACCTGCCGGGTCATTGACCGGTCGCTGCGGCCGCTGTTTCCGGACGGCTTCAAGAACGAAGTGCAGGTGTTCATCACCGTGCTCTCCGCCGACCAGGAAAACGACGCAGACGTGCTGGCGCTGAACGCGGCCGTCACGGCTCTCAGTATCTCGGAAGTGCCGTGGGGTGGACCGCTCGCCGGCGTCCGGGTGGGACGAGTCAACGACAATTGGGTTCTCAACCCGACGTTCGAGCAGTTGGAATATTCGACTCTCGACCTGATCGTCAGCGGAAGCCAGGACTCTATCGTCATGGTCGAGGGCGGCGCCGTTGAGGCCACCGAGGAAGAGGTCCTCGAAGGGTTGTCGGTGGCCCATTCGGGTATCAAGGAAATGCTCGCCATCACCGAGCCGATGCGCACCGATGCGGGCAAGCCCGACATGGAGTGGAAGGCCCCTGAGACCGACGAGGCCCTGGCCAAGAAGGTCCACAAGCTGGCCGACAAGAAGATGGCCAAGGCCATCAACGCCAGTGACAAGGCCGGCCGTGCCGCCGGAGTTACCGCGGTCAAGGCAGAGGTTAAGGAGGCGCTGGCCGAGGAATACCCCGACGGTGGCCGCGAAATCGGCGACGTCCTTCACGACATAGAAGGCGATGCCATGCGCGGGCAGGTGCTCGAAAAGGGTGAGCGCATCGACGGCCGGGACATGGACACGGTCCGTCCCATTACTCCGGAAGTCAGCGTGCTGCCGCGGGCCCATGGCTCGTCGGTGTTCACCAGGGGAGAGACGCAGGCCATGGTTGTGGTCACCCTGGGCACGGCCGACGACGAACAGCGCGTCGACAGCATCGACATGAGCGCGCAGACCACCAAGTCGTTCATGCTGCACTACAACTTCCCACCGTTCTGCACCGGCGAAGTCCGCATGATCCGCGGCACCAGCCGCCGGGAAATCGGCCACGGAATGCTCGCCGAGCGGGCCCTCCAGCCGTTGCTCCCCGACTACGAGGACTTCCCTTACACCATCCGCATCGTGTCGGAAATTCTCGAGTCGAACGGATCGTCTTCCATGGCAACAGTCTGTGGCGGATCGTTGGCACTGATGGACGCCGGTGTGCCAATGAAGGCCGCCGTGGCGGGTGTTGCCATGGGTCTCATCGCCGAAGGCGACAAGATGGCCATCCTGACCGACATCCTCGGTACGGAAGACCACCTCGGTGACATGGACTTCAAGGTAGCGGGCACCGCCAAGGGCATCACCTCGATCCAGATGGACATCAAGATCGATGGGCTCGACGTTGCCATTCTCGAAAAGGCTCTGGCCAAGGCCAAGGCCGGCCGGCTCCATATCCTCAAGGAGATGGAGAAGGCACTCAAGACTCATCGCGAGAAGTTGTCGCCTTATGCGCCGCTCATCATCACCATACAGATCAAGCCCTCCAAGATCGGCGACCTGATCGGTCCCAAGGGCAAGACCATTCGCGGCATTCAGGAGCAGACCGGAGCCAAGGTCAACGTCGACGACGACGGCCTGGTCACCATCTCATCGGTTGGTGCGGAGGGTGGTGAACGGGCGCACGAGATGATCGCCGCCCTGACCACCGAGCCTGAAGTCGGCACGGTGTACACCGGAGCCGTCAAGAGCACCACGGCGTTCGGGGCGTTCATCGAGATCCTTCCCGGGGTCGAGGGGTTGTTGCACATCAGCGAGTTGCAGCACGCCCGCACCGAGAAGACCGAGGACGTCGTAAAGAAGGGCGACATGGTACAGGTGAAGTTGCTCGAAGTGGACGACCGGGGTCGGATGAAGTTGTCTCGAAAGGCCTTGTTGCCGAAGGAGTAGCCGTCATTGGACACTGTTCGTCTCGACGACGGCCTGTACCGTACGCAGGCTCCTAACGGACTGACCGTACTCTCGGAAACGCTTCCGGGGGTGCGGTCAGTGAGCTTGGGGACCTGGGTCCAGACGGCCAGCGCGCACGAAGACCCGCGGCACATGGGCGTGTCCCATATGCTGGAGCACATGGTGTTCAAGGGCACCGAACGCCGTACTGCCAAGGAACTGGCGCTGGCGTTGGAAATCCGCGGCGGCAGCCTCGACGCCTACACCAGCCGCGACCACACCAGCTATCAAGCCCACGTGCTCGACAGCGACCTCCCGGTGGCCGTCGACGTCCTCACGGATCTGGTTCGCCGGCCGCTGTTGCGTGAGTCGGATCTGGCCACCGAACGGAATGTGGTACTGGAAGAGATCGCCGGCGTCATGGATACTCCCGACGACATGGTGTTCGAGCTGCACGCGGCCACGCTTTGGCCTGAGCACCCGTACGGCTACCCCATACTCGGTACGGCCGAAACGGTCACTGCGCTCCAAGCCACCGATCTCCAGGACATCCACAACGCCGGGTACTACGCGGGGAACTGTGTCATCGCTGCGGCCGGGCACCTGGAGCACGAGGCCTTGCTGGAGTTGCTGGACAAGGAAGGCTGGCTGAACGGCGAGTCAGCTCGCCCAAGCCGGCCGCCAGTCAGCGCCGCGCCGGCGGTCCACGGGGTGGAACATGTGGAGCCACGCGACACCACCCAGGCCCACATCGTCATTGGTTCCGAGGCGTTCCCCTACTCTGACCCGCGCCGCTACGCGTTGTCGATGTTGACGAGCGCCTTTGGCGGGGGCATGTCCAGCCGGCTATTCCAGCGCATCCGCGAGGATCTGGGATTGGCCTACGCCATCTACGCCTTTCAACAGCTGTACCGTTCTTCGGGCTTCGTCGGAGTCTACGTCGGGACCCAACCAGGTTCGGCCCAGAAGGCCCTCGAGGCCATCCGCCAGGAGTTCGCCAAGCTGGCAGACGAGGGACTGCCTCCCGAGGAATTGGCCGACGTGAAGCAACAGCTCAAGGGCCAGGTAATGTTGTCACTGGAGAGCAGCGGCAGCCGAATGAACCGCCTGGCTACGCTGGCGCTCCACGGTGAAGAATACCGTACGCTCGACGACCTGCTGGCCCTGATCGACGGCGTCACCGGAGCCGAGGTTGCCGACGTCAGTCGAGAGGTTTTCTCACCCGAACGGCAAACTACAGTGGTGCTGGGTCCGCCGGCCAACGGGTGATGATTCTATTCACGTTTTCCTGCGAGTGACTGGATCATGCTGATTGGAATACCGAAGGAAATCAAGCCGAACGAGAATCGCGTCTCCATGGTCCCCGCCGGGGTGGAAGCGCTTGCCGGGCAAGGCCACGTGGTAGTAGTAGAGCAGGGCGCCGGTATCGGTAGCGGTTTTGAAGACGCGGCGTACACCGCCGCCGGGGCCTCCATACTGGCGACGGCCGATGAGGTGTGGCAGCAGGCCGAAATGATCGTGAAGGTCAAGGAGCCCATCGCAGTCGAGTGGCCCCGGATGCGTGCCGGCCAGTTGATTTACACCTATTTCCATTTTGCGGCCGCTGAAGAACTGACCAAGGCGGTAATCGACTCGGGCGCGGTGGCGGTGGCCTACGAAACGGTCCAACTCCCCTCGGGCGAGTTGCCGCTGCTGACGCCCATGTCGGAGGTCGCCGGGCGGATGGCGGTCCAGCAAGGGGCCAAGTACCTCGAGCGGGTGTTCGGTGGCAGCGGAATCCTGCTCGGTGGTGTCCCCGGAGTCGCGCCGGGCGAGGTGGTCATCATCGGCGGCGGTACGGTGGGGATCAACGCCGCCAAGATGGCGGCGGGACTTGGCGCCCACGTGACGATACTAGACCTGTCACTCGATCGATTGCGCTACCTCGACGACGTGCTCCAGGCCAACGTCGACACTCTCTACTCCAACCGCTACAACATCATGGACGCCATCAGCCGGGCGGACCTGGTGGTTGGTGCCGTGCTCCTCCCCGGGGCCAAGGCCCCCCATCTGGTGCGGCGGCCCGACCTGGCGGTCATGAAGAAGGGCTCGGTCATCGTCGATGTGGCGGTCGACCAGGGTGGCTGCGTCGAAACCATTCACGCCACCACCCACGAAGACCCGACCTATGACGTAGACGGCATCGTGCACTACGGCGTCGCCAATATGCCTGGCGCAGTGCCGCGCACCTCTACCCTGGCTTTGACCAATGCCACGCTGCCTTATGCTCTGAAGTTGGCCCGGGACGGCTGGCGCGATGCCACGCGCAACGACGAACCGTTGCGGCTGGGTCTCAATGTGGTCGAGGGCAAGGTGGTCTACCCGGGCGTGGCCGAGGCGTTTGGCCTGCCGTGCGTCGACGTAGCCACCGTCCTGTGAGCCAAACCAGGACGGATACGGTCGAGGTGCTGATAACCCGGTTGCCCCACGGCGAGGGCTTGCCCGTTCCCCAGCGGGCCACCACCGGATCCGCCGGATGCGACATCGCCTCGGCCGAAGGTGGCACCGTAGGGCCATTGGAACGGCGGTTGTTCAAGACCGGGTACCGAATTGCGGTACCGGAGGGTTTCGAATGCCAGCTCCGGCCCCGTTCCGGCCTGGCTCTGAAACATGGCATCACGCTCCCCAACACCCCAGCCACCATCGACAGCGACTACCGGGGCGAAATCATGATTGCCCTGGTCAATCTGGGCCGGGAGCCCTTCGAAGTGACCCGGGGGATGCGAATCGCCCAGATGATCATTGCCAAGGTGGAGCGAGCCGAATTTGCCGAAGTCGAGGAGCTGCCCGACTCGGGCAGGGGAGATGGTGGTTTCGGCAGTACTGGCCGCTAAACGCCGCTTGTATCGAACGTCTGTCCCTCATTACTCTTAGGCGACCACACTAGCCCTAAGGCCCCAAAAAAACGCATGCGGTTCTTCAACTTCAATCTGGGCTCCTGGCTGCCCGCCAACGAGATCGCCGTCGACCTTGGTACGGCGAATACCCTGGTCTACGTCAAGGGCGAGGGCATAGTCCTCAATGAGCCCTCTGTGGTAGCCATCGAAAAAGCCACCGGGGGGGTCCTGGGCATCGGGCTCGAGGCCAAGCGGATGCTTGGTCGGACACCGGACGGCATCGCGGCAGTGCGTCCCCTCAAGGACGGAGTGATCGCCGATTTCGACGTCACCGAGCGGATGCTGCGGTATTTTCTCAAGACCATCATCGACAAGCACGTCTTTCGGGTAAAGCCGAGGGTCATCATCGCCGTCCCCTCGGGAATCACCGAAGTGGAACGCCGTGCGGTTCGAGATTCTGCCGAAACCGCTGGAGCCAAGGAAGTCCTGATGGTGGCCGAGCCGATGGCGGCAGCGATCGGTGTCGGCCTTCCGGTCGAAACGCCTACCGGCAACATGGTGATCGACATTGGCGGCGGCACTACAGAAATTGCCGTGATCGCGCTGTCGGGTATCGTGTCCGACACGTCCATAAGAACCGGTGGTGACGAACTCGATCAGGCAATCGTCCAATTCATGCGCAAGAACTACAATCTCCTCATCGGCGAGCCTACTGCTGAGGCCATCAAGATCAAGATCGGGTCCGCCGCCCCGGTGATGGAAGACCAGGACATGGACGTCAAAGGACGCGACCTGGTGTCGGGTATTCCCAAGACCGTGCGGGTCCACGCCAGCGAGATTCGAGAGGCCGTGCAGGAACCGATTCAACAGATAGTCGATGCCTTCAGGCGGGCACTGGAGATAACGCCGCCGGAACTGGCGAGCGACATCGTCGACCGCGGTATCGTCATGACGGGTGGGGGAGCATTGATCAGAGGTTTGGACGTTCTGTTGTCCCAGGAAACAGGGCTGCCGATCCACATCGACGAAGACCCCCTCACCTGTGTCGTCCGGGGTACCGGAAGAATCCTGGACGACTTTGACAAATTTCGAGGCGTTCTCCAAAAGTAGATGAACGAGCAGCCGGACCGCGCCAGATCCCGTAGCGACACGGTTGTGTTCATAGCGTGTCTTCTGTTGTCTACCGGCATGTTGTTCGCCCCCCCCGCACGCACCGCACGCCTCGCCAGTGCCATCCGTAATTCGGTACTGCTGCCACTGATATGGATGCAGCAGGCCGCCGAGGAAGGGAAGGCAAGCCGGTCCCGGCTTGTCCTGATCCAGGCCCAACGTGATTCAATAGCTTTGCTGGCTCAGGGCCTGCCAGCTCTGCGGGACGAGAATGACCAATTGCGCCGGTTGTTGGGGGTGGGGCAGAGGAAGTCTCTGGAGTTCGTCGCGGCCGAAGTGTTGCACCAGACTTCCCCCACGGACGGGTTGACCCTTCTTCTGAGCGCCGGCAGCGCGGAGGGGGTCACTCGATTTCACCCTGTCGTTGCCCCCGAAGGGCTTCTGGGCGTGATCAGTTCGGTCGACCGGCACACCAGCGTAGCAACGACGTGGGCTCACCCTGAATTCAGGGCCAGCGCCTACACAGATGGCGGTGGGGTATTCGGCATCGTGGCCCCCGCTGCTGCCGCCGGGGCCACCGAACCACTGCTGGAGCTGCGCGGCGTACCATACCGCGACACCATTCCGTCAGGGACCCTGGTGCTGACCTCGGGACTCGGTGGCGTATACCCCAAGGGCATTCCCGTCGGCCGGGTGATAGGCGTGGTCAGGGAACTTACCGGATGGGAGCGAACCTACCTGGTGCTCCCGGCGGCCAATCCGGCTCACGCTGCACACGCCCTGGTCTTGTTGGGATCTGCCGAGCTGTCCCTCGAGGGCGCTTTCCCCGACGAGGCGCCCTGATGCCACAGCGCTCGCGCGGCAAGCTCGCCTTCGTGTTCCTGCTCCTGCTGTTGCTGCAGTTCTACCTGCGCCCCCGCCTCTGGGACTCGCGCGCTGCGCCAGACTTCATACTGCTGGGATTATTGATCTACGCGACTCGCGCCCGTCCCGGTGCGGCGGCGGTGGCTGGATTTTTCACCGGTCTGATGATGGACTCGTTGGGTCCCAGCCGGTTTGGCGCCGCCGCCTTGGCCACCACTATGGTCGGATATCTGGCGGCGTGGGGCCGGGCTGTTTTCTTCGCCGACAACCTGTTGGTGCACGCCGGGTTCATTTGGGCCGGGGTGTGGCTGCGCGACTTGATCGTACTACTGGCCAACGGCGCGACCGGTCGCGCACTGCTGTGGCAGCTGGCTGTCTGGTCGCCGCTCCAGGGGCTGACCACCGCGGTTGCCGGCGTGTTGATTCTGGTGATGTTCCGTGACTGGCTCGCTATCAGGCTCGAGGCATGAGGAGCTTCCATTCCTATCGGTTGCGGTCCAGGGGCGCCCTGGCGCAGTGGGGGTTGGTGGCTGTGTTTGCCGTGCTGGCCGGCACATTCTTCCGCCTGCAGGTCGTCCAGTTTCAGCGATTCCAACTCCGCGCCGAGGACAATCGGGTCCGTTCGGTACCGCTGACGGCACCCCGGGGGCCGATCCTCGATCGGGACGGTCGGATCATCGCGGAAAATGTTCCCGGGTTCGCGGTCAAGTTTCTAGCGCCGTCCGAGGATTCACTGCGGGCGGTCCTGGGGCGAGTGCAGGGCTTCATTCCTTTGGACAGCCTCCATATCGAACGGGTAGTGCAGCGCTATCGCCGGGCCCGCCACCTGCCGGCCCTGGTCATGTCGGATGGTTCATTCGAGATCATCTCGCGCCTGGAAGAACATCGTGCGCTACTTCCAGGCATGGTCATCGAGTCGGAGCCCAAGCGCCACTACCCACATGGCGCCGCGCTGGCCCACGTGATCGGTTACGTCGGCGAGGTCAATGAGGAAGACTTGGAGACCGGTCGTTTTCCCGGCGCGGGCTTGGGAGCCATGGTCGGACGCGGGGGGCTGGAAGAGGAGTACGATGCTGTGCTGCGCGGCCGTCCCGGCATCCGCTTCATCGAGGTGAACGCCATCGGACGACTGGTGCGGGAGGCAGGTGTGGCTCCAACTGTGCTCCCCACCGAAGGCCAACCGCTCAGCACCACGATAGACATCGATCTCCAGGGATTCATCGACAGCCTGTGGCGTGTTAGACACCCTGGCCGGCGGGGAGCTGTGGTGGCGCTCTCTCCTGACGGGGAAGTCCTGGCCTCGTATTCCGCCCCGACGTACGACCCGAACCTGTTCGTCGGCGGCATGTCCGAAAAGGAGTGGCGTCTGGTGGTGGGCGATTCATCCAAGCCGCTGTTCAACCGGGCCATTCAGGCCCGGTATCCGCCGGCATCACCGTTCAAATTGGCCGTGGCGGCCATGGGACTGAGCCGTGGCATAGTCACGCCCGAGACTTACATGCCGCAGCCCTGTCGCGGTGGACTGGGATTGGGGAACCGTTTCTTCCGTTGCTGGAAACGCGAGGGCCACGGCCGCCTCGATCTAACCGGGGCTATTCGCGAAAGCTGTGATGTCTATTTCTACCAACTTGGTGCGCGCCTGGGGCTGAATGTTATTCTGGAAGATGGACTTGCCATGGGGTTCCGTGAGCGGAGCGGCCTAGACCTTCAGAGTGAATCCCGCTCGATCTACCCCTACTCGACGGCATACTTCGATCAGGTCTATGGTCCCCGGGGATGGACAGCGCAGGGGGCTGAGTTCAACATGTCCATCGGCCAGGGCGACAACGCACAGACTTTGATGAACATGGTGAAGTTCTTCCAGGCGCTGGCAGGCGACGGTGTGTCTGAGGCTCCCTATTTGGTGCAACGTCGCAGCGACGCTGCACACGACCTGGGGTTGACGCCGTCCCAGCTGGGCGCGCTCCGGACGGCGATGGTCGAGGTGGTCGAAACCGGCACCGCCGTCGCCAGCCGCCGGCTCGATCTGGCCATCGCCGGCAAGACGGGCACTGCTCAGAACGCGCACGGCGAAGACCACGGCTGGTTCATAGGGTTTGCACCGGCGGACAATCCCCAGATCATCGTCGGCGCCATAATGGAATTTGCCGAGCACGGATCACTGGTGGCGCACTTCGTGGCCGACATCATGAGCTTTTTTGTCCTCGGACCCGACGCCGTGGTGGAACGGTCGTTCCTTACGCCCGCCGATTCCGCACCACGCGCCGTCCCAATAGATCCGGAGGCGGCTGTCGATCCCAATCCGTCTCCCCCGGCAGATTCTACCTACCCCATCATCCCGTTCGTGGCGCCGTTTCCGCTGCCATGAAAACACGACCCATCCGTGGCCGCGGGCTCGACCGCGGGCTCATCTTGAGTACCCTGGCGCTGATAGCGTTCGGGCTGACCATTCTGTACTCGGCGGGGCAGACCGACGTGCCCAGTGCCGCGTTGGGCGTGTGGAAGCGGCAGCTGGTCTGGCTGGGAATCGGTTCGGTCGCGGCAATTGTTGCTTATCGTATTTCGCCGAGGATTCTCGAGTGGCTGGCTCCGGGTGCTTACGGATTTGCCCTGTTTCTCCTGGCCCTGGTACTCGTCACCGGCACCGGGGCCGGAACCGCTGCGGGGTCGAGAAGCTGGCTGTCGGTGGGGGGAACGCAGCTCGGCCAACCGGCGGAATTTGCCAAATTGGCGGTCATCCTGATGCTGGCGCGCTATCTCTCCGGGCGCCGTGAGCCGGCTGGGACGCTACGCGAGCTCATCGCGCCGGCGCTCATTGCCGGTATCCCGTTCTTTCTGGTTCTCCAGCAGCCAGACTTGGGGAGCGCGCTAGTCTTCATAGGGATCCTGGGCGCAATGCTGTTCTGGTCCGGAGTCCGTTTGTCACTGCTGTTCCTCTTTGTCTCTCCGGTTGTGAGCCTCCTCCTGGCATTCCAGACCGATGCCTGGGGCCTGTGGATGATCTTCCTCCTCGTCTTCCTGGTTGTGGTCAGACCCTACGTTCTCGAAGGCGTGGTGGTGTACGTGGCCAACGCCGCCATGGGCGCCATTCTGATTCCTCTGTGGCAAAAGCTGGCCCCGTATCAGCAGAACCGTTTGCTCATCTTCCTGAACCCGGAGACTGATCCCACCGGCGCCGGCTATCACTCGATTCAGAGCAAGGTAGCAATTGGTTCCGGTGGGTGGTTGGGGCAGGGGTTTTTGCAGGGTCCCCAAAAACGGCTGGCGTTTCTGCCCGAGCAACACACCGACTTCATCTTTCCCATCGTGGGTGAAGAACTGGGCTTTGTCGGAGTGTTCGTGGCCCTGATGCTGTTTCTCGCTCTGATGCTGGTGTTGCTGCGGATTGCCCGCCAAGCTGTCGATCCTTTCGCCAGCCTGGTCGCATTCGGGGTGCTGGGGTTGTTGTTCACTCACATGTTCGAGAACGTCGGCATGACAGTCAACCTGATGCCGATTACCGGGATCCCGTTACCGTTCTTCTCGTACGGCGGGTCTTTCTTTCTCACCAGCATGGTTGGCATCGGGCTGGCCCTGCGGGTGGCCTGGGACAGCCGCTTTGCAGGCTATGTCGATACCTGACAACGAGTTACAATATTAGCTCTGGCGCAGAACACCGTCTAGTGTGAGATTGGTAGGGCTCGAGCGGTCCGTGGGCGTCCGGTTCTACAACCCAATTCGGTGACTATGGCGGTTATGGCCTGGTTCAAGAAGGAACGGAGGACCCGGACGTCTCAGCGTGAGCGACTGGAGATTCCTCCCGACGCGTGGGAAAAATGTGACGTTTGCGGGCACGTCGATATCCGTGACCGGTTCGAACGGACCCTGCAGGTCTGCCCGGAGTGTGGCCACCATCGTCGGTTCATGGCCCCGCAGTACATCACGCTTTTCAGCGACGAGGGTACCTGGCACGAATTGTACGGCACGCTCCGATCGAAGGACGTGTTGCAATTCGAGAATTATCCAGATCGTCTCGAGAAGGCTCATGCCAAAGCCGGTGACGGCGACGCGGTCTTCACGGGAACTGCCCGGCTGGAAGGCATGCCGGTTCATCTCGCTGTCATGAACTTCGCTTTCATGGGTGGCTCGATGGGGTCGGTCGTCGGTGAGAAGATCGCCCGGCTGGCGCGGCGATCGGCGGACAAGCGAATCCCCCTTATCATCGTCTCGATGTCGGGCGGGGCGCGGATGCAGGAAGGCGTTCTCTCGCTCATGCAGATGGCTAAGACATCAGCCCAGATCGCCCGGCTGAACGCGGCTGCCATTCCCTTCATTAGCGTACTGACCAACCCCACCACCGGCGGAGTGTCGGCCTCATATGCCATGCAAGGCGACGTGATCATCGCCGAGCCGGGAGCCGTCATTGGGTTTGCCGGTCCGCGTGTCATCAAGCAGACCATTGGTCAGGACCTCCCCGAGGGATTCCAGACATCCGAGTTCCTGATCGAGCATGGGCAGGTCGACGAGGTGGTAGCAAGAGGATCGCTGCGGGACACCATCGCCAGATTGCTGCGCCATATGACCGGAGTGGGGGCGGCTTACTACGACGAGGTCGATCAGGCCGGGTGATCGGCCCCGACTTTCGCCGCCGCCGACCCCGCCTCTCAAGGTGGGGTTTTCCGTTTCCACCATCCACCCGGACTGCTTCGTCCCAGTCATGAGCATGGATTACCACGAGGCGCTGGGGTTTCTGTTTCCCCGAACCACGACCATCAGGTTCGGGTTGGACACCACCAGGGTCCTGCTCGATTCGTTGGGGAACCCGCAGACCGTGTACCCCACGATCCATGTGGGTGGAACCAATGGCAAGGGGAGTGTGTCGACCCTCATTGCGGCCGCGCTACAGGAAGCGGGCTTGAAGGTGGGGTTGTACACATCGCCGCACCTGTGCTCGTTCCGGGAGAGGATCACCGTAAACGGCGTGCCGGTGAGCGAGCAGGCCGTGGCCATGTGGACGGCCAAGCTCGAACCGCTGATCCAGGCCCACGGAGCCACTTTCTTCGAAGCGACTACGGCCATGGCCCTGGCGGACTTCGCGGCCCGCGGGGTCGAGATCGCCGTGCTCGAAGTGGGTCTGGGTGGCCGCCTAGACAGCACCAACGTGGTTACCCCTCTGGTGAGCGGCGTTACCAACGTCGCTCTCGACCACCAGAAGTACCTGGGGGATACCATCGAGGAAATCGCTCGCGAAAAGGCCGGGATTGCCAAGCAGGACGTCCCGTTCGTTATCGGGGAGCCTGACCCTGCTATGGCGGACCTCCTGGCGCGCGAGGCCCACGACCGGATGCGGCAGGCGGACCCCAGTGGCACCTGCGACATCGTGATTCTCGAACCACACATCGTGTTCCCCGGTCCCCTGGGCCTGGCTGGCCCTCACCAGCGCCGCAACGCCGCGGTTGCCCGGACCATCCTGGACCTGCTGCCCGAGCGTTACCGGCCATCTGAGGAGGACGTCGCAGCCGGATTTGCCAGGGCTCGGGCTCCGGGTCGGTTCGATTCCAGGGGCCGTTGGCTGTTCGACGTGGCCCACAATCCCGATGGCATCGCCGCTCTGGTGGAGGCCCTGGACGATCAGCCACCCCCGGGCCCGCTCCACGCCGTCGTGTCCATTCTGGGCGACAAACCGTGGCCCGAGATGCTGGTGGCCCTCGACCGGGCGATCGACGTAGGTATCCTCACCCTGGCGCCGACTGCGGCCGACCGCGGCTGGGACACCGCCTGGCTGAGTGAATGGCTGGCTCGTCCCGACCGGCCACCCCAACGAGCGGAATGGCACCTGGTTCCCGACTTTCAGGAGGCGCTGGACAGGGCCCAGCAGGGAGCGGGGACGGTGCTGGTGACGGGGTCGTTCCACACGGTGGGAGACGTCATGCAAGAACTGGGATTGGCCCCGGTGGCGGAGTATTGAATATCGAATGCCAGAAATCACGAATATCGAGGTGAATTTCGAAGTCCCACGATCACTTCGATATTCGATATTCCTGGCATTCGATATTCGACATTCCCCTACCGCCCTCCCACCTTTCCGCCTAACTTCCCAGCCATGCAACCCCAAGCCCTGCCGGGATTTCGGGACTTCTACCCCGCTGAATTCGCCAAACGGGCGCACATCCAGGATGCGTGGCGCAGGGTGGCCAGTCGCTACGGGTTCGAGGAGTTCGACGGCCCCCCGCTGGAGTCGCTTGATCTATATACCGCCAAGAGCGGCGACGAAATCGTCGATCAGCTCTACGCCTTCGAGGACAGGGGCGGACGGCAGGTGGCCCTTCGGCCTGAGATGACGCCGACGGTGGCGCGAATGGTTGCGGCGCGGGCCAACGCGCTCAAGAAGCCGATTCGCTGGTTCTCCATTCCCCAGTTGTTTCGTTATGAGCGCCAACAGCGCGGGCGGTTGCGCGAACATTTCCAGTTCAATTGTGACATCATCGGCGAAGCCGGCCCGCTGGCCGACGCCGAGATCATTGCTCTGGCGCTGGACGTGATGAAGGAACTGGGACTCGGGCCGGAAGATGTTCGCGTCCGGGTATCGGACCGTCGTGTGATCCAGGCACTCTTGGGGAGTGCAGGGGTGTCTGGCTCGGACGCCATGCACGCGGCCTACCAGGCGATCGACAAGATCCACCGGGTCCCGGAGGCTGACCTGGCCGAGCAGCTGGAAAAAAAGGGCTTGGGCAAATCGGTGACGGGAATCCTGGAGATGGCCCGCCTGACGACGCTGCCCACGGTCGAGAGCGCTCTGGCCAATCAAGACCTGAGCGAAGAGGGCTCGCATCTTTTTGCCGTAGTCAAAGCCCTCGACCAGATGGGACTGGGGAGTTTCGTAGACGTCGATCTCTCGATCGTGCGAGGGTTGGCATACTACACCGGCGTTGTATTCGAGATATTTGACGCCCAGGGCGCCATGCGGGCCATCTGCGGCGGCGGACGCTACGATCAGCTTCTGGCGTCGCTCGGCGGAGTGGACCTGCCGGCGCTTGGCTTCGGCATGGGCGATGTCGTGCTGGGAGAAATACTGATGGACAAGGGAGTCATTCCTGAAACGCCTAGTAGCATCGATGTCTTCGTGGTTGCGGTGACACCGGAAGACCTGCCGCATACGCTGCTGTTGACCCGTGAGTTGCGCGACCGGGACCTTCGGGTCGAGTATCCGCTTAGTCACTCGGCGGTCGGCAAGCAGATGAAGATCGCCAACGCCCGTCGGGCGCCATACGCGGTAATGATTGGACCGGACGAGCGGGCCGACGGCAGTGTCGTGCTACGCGATCTCTCGACCGGAGAACAGCGCACCTTGGCGCGCGGCCAGATAGTAACTGAACTCGTTGATTTGGTGGGGCTAACAGCTCCGCTGGTTGGCCGCTAGCGGCCGACGATCGCAATCATCAATCATCAACCACGTCCGCCACTCCATGTCTAAAAACAAAGCCCTAACTTCCCGGTCCGACGACTTCTCAGCCTGGTACAACGAGGTCATAGCGCGTGCCGAATTGGCCGACCACAGTCCGGTCCGCGGCTGCATGGTGATTCGTCCCAACGGTTATGCCATTTGGGAGCACATGCAGCAAGACCTCGACCGGATGTTCAAGGACACCGGACACGAGAACGCCTACTTCCCGTTGTTCATCCCGCAGAGCTTCCTGGCAAAGGAGGCCGAGCACGTGGAGGGGTTTGCACCGGAAACGGCGGTAGTGACTCACGGTGGCGGTAAGGAATTGGAAGAGCCGCTGGTGGTGCGCCCAACATCTGAGACCATCATCTACGCCATGTTCTCAAAGTGGATACAGAGCTGGCGTGACTTGCCGGTGCTGATGAACCAATGGGCCAACGTAGTGCGGTGGGAGTTGCGCACCCGGCTGTTCCTCAGAACCACCGAGTTCCTGTGGCAAGAGGGGCACACGGCCCACGCCACGGAGGCTGAAGCTGAGGAGGAAGCTCTCCGAATGATGGGTGTGTATCGCACTTTCATGGAGGAATCCATCGCCATGCCGGTGATAACAGGCTTGAAGAGCGACAGTGAGCGCTTCGCCGGGGCCGTTCGCACCTACGCCGCCGAAGCGCTCATGCAGGACAACAAGTCGCTGCAGGCGGGAACCAGCCACAACCTGGGGCAGAACTTCGCCAAGGCGTTCGATACCACGTTCCAGACCGAAGCCGGCGGACTCGACCACGTGTGGAGTACCTCGTGGGGTGTCTCGACCCGGCTCATCGGCGGCTTGATCATGACCCACAGCGACGACAACGGGCTGGTGTGCCCCCCACGCCTGGCGCGGTATCAGGTGGTCATCGTCCCCATCTACCGGACCGACGAGCAGCGGGCTGGTGTGGTCGAAGCCGCCGAGCGAATCCAGCTTGAGCTGCGCGCGGCCGGAATCCGGGTCCACCTGGACACCCGGGATGATATGAAGCCGGGAGCCAAGTACTACGAGTGGGAAGGGCGTGGAACGCCCTTCAGGATCGAGCTCGGACCCCGGGACCTCGAGGCGGGTACTGTGGTAATCGCAAAGCGAACGGGGGGTAAGGAACCGGTTCCGATGGAGGGCCTCGCCGCCAACGTCAACGAACGGTTGGAGTCGTTGCAGCGGGAGTTGTTCGAGGCCGCGCACGCTCGCCGAGAGGCCAACAGCCTGCGCGGCGCCACCCGGGAACAACTCCGTGAATTCATCGCCGGCGATGGTGGGTTCGTGTACGCCGGGTGGTGCGGTAGCGAGCAATGCGAAGCGGACATCAAGGCCGATACCAAGGCCACCATCCGCGTCCTGCCCGATGAGGAGTTTCGTTCGGCCGAGGCGCCGGGTACCTGCGTGTGGTGCGGCAAACCAAGTGTAGCGGAGGCAGTGTGGGCGAAGGCCTATTGAGCTCGTCAGTGGCGGGGGTCGAGCGGGTCGGAGCCTCATTGCAGTCGGCCGGCGTGCCCCTCGACGATATCGCCGAGGCGGTTGGTACTCCGACATTCGTTTACAACGCGGAATTCATTCGCGATCGCTACGGTATTCTCGCCAGGGCCTTCGCCGGCATGCCTCACCGGATCCACTACGCTGTCAAAGCCAACGGCAACCTAGCGGTCCTGAGGTTGCTGCGAAACCTTGGCGCGGGCGCGGACCTGGTGTCTGGTGGAGAGCTGCGGCGGGTCCTGGCCGCCGGATTCAGCCCCGACCGGTTGATCTTCAGCGGGGTGGGGAAGACTGACGCCGAGTTGTCATTGGCCATCGACGAAGAAATCGGCCACATCGCCATCGAGTCGGTGGCTGAGCTCGACCGCATTGCCTTCCTGGCCGACGCCAGACGACGTGACGTACGACTGGCGATTCGTATCAACCCGGAAGTCACCACCGAAACTCACCCGTACATCTCCACAGGCGAGAAGGGCATCAAGTTCGGTGTCCCCGTCGACCAGGTCCCCGAGGCTGCACGGCGCATTCTCGATCACCCGCGACTGACCCTGACCGCCGTGGCCATGCATCTGGGCAGCCAACTGACCGATCCAGAACCGTATCTGCACGGTATCCGCCATCTCCTCGAACTCGTCGAAGCGCTGGAGGGGCAGGGGACCAACACTATCGAAGCGGTCGATATCGGCGGTGGCTTGGGTGTCGACTACGGTGATGGGCGCGAGATGCCCATATCGTCGTTTGCGTCGGCGATACGGGGGCTGCTGGAGCCCTCGGGTTTGATGGTGTATCTGGAACCCGGCCGGTACCTGATCGGGAATGCCGGGGTGCTGCTGACCCGGGTGTTGTATCGCAAGCACTCCGGGGGAAAAGAGTTCGTCATCGTCGACGCAGGATTCAACGATTTTCTCAGGCCCAGTCTGTACCAGGCCCTTCACTCGATCGTCGAAGTCGAGGCCCGGGGTCGAGAGGATCGGATGGTCGACGTCGTCGGACCAATCTGCGAGACCGGCGATTTCTTCGCGCTCGAGCGATCGCTCCCGATGGTGGAGCCGGGAGAACTCCTGGCCATCATGGGGGCCGGCGCCTACGGCTTCGTAATGAGTTCCAACTACAACACACGACCTCGCGCCGCCGAGGTCCTGGTCGATGGAGGACGGTTTGGTGTCGTGCGCCCACGCGAATCGGAATCGGACCTGTTCGCCAGTGAGAATCCCACACCCTTGGAGTGACGTTTGTCGGACACCCATCACGACGGCATCCTGATAATCGATTTCGGCTCCCAGTACACCCAGCTCATTGCCCGGCGCATCCGGGAGGAGCACGTGTACTGCGAGATCCATCCGCCGACTCGAGATGCGGCCTGGATTCGTGACTGGGCCCCCAAGGGAATAATTCTCTCTGGCGGTCCGGCGTCCGTCTACGACGAAGGCGTGCCGACCGCCGATCCGAAGATCCTCGATCTGGACGTGCCCGTGCTGGGATTGTGTTACGGCATGCACGTCATCACTCAATTGAGCGACGGCGCGGTGGTCAGTTCCGATCGCCACGAGTATGGCCGTACCGATCTGCAAGTTGTCGGTGGCAGGCTGTTCGAGGGGTTTACCCCTGGTGAGGAAACCCCCGTCTGGATGAGCCACGGCGACTTCGTCGAGACACCGCCACGCGGATTCCTGACCACAGCCCGAAGCGACAACACCCCAGTCGCCGCATTCGAACACGCCGAGCGCCCAATTTTCGGATTCCAGTTCCACCCGGAGGTGGCCCACACGCCGCGCGGCGCGGAACTGCTCAGCACCTTCCTGTTCGACGTGTGCCACTGTCCGTCTGACTGGACCCCGGGCCACTTCGTGGATACCGAGATCGAGCGCTTGCACCAGACCGTCGGACCCGACGACCGTGTCATCTGCGGCTTGTCCGGGGGTGTGGACTCGTCGGTGGCCGCGGTACTGGTCCACCGGGCGATCGGCGACCAGCTCACCTGCATTTTTGTCGACCACGGTCTCTTGCGGCTGCACGAGCGCGAGCAAGTCGAACACTCCTTCCGCCGACACCTGGGCATCGACCTGATCGTGGTTGACGCCGCTGCCGAGTTTCTGGAGCGGCTGGAGGGCGTAAACGACCCAGAGGAAAAGCGCCGGCGTATCGGCCACACATTCATCGACGTGTTCGAGCGCGAAGCCAACAAACTGGGAGACAGCGTCAAGTTCCTGGTTCAGGGCACTCTGTATCCTGACGTGATCGAATCCGTGTCGCCTTCCGGCGGCCCATCGGCCACCATCAAGACGCACCACAACGTCGGTGGACTTCCCGAGCGACTGCCGTTCTCCCTGATCGAACCTCTCCGCGAGCTGTTCAAGGACGAAGTCCGCCAAGTGGGGCGTGAATTGGGGTTGCCTGAGGAGATGGTGGCTCGGCATCCGTTCCCCGGCCCCGGTTTGGCCATCCGCATTCTGGGCGAAATTACCGTCCCGCAACTCGATTGCCTACGGCAGGTGGACCACATCTATATCGAGGAAATCCGGGCCGCCGGGCTGTACGACGACATCTGGCAGGCGTTCGCCGTGCTCCTGCCCATTAGGTCGGTTGGGGTCCAGGGAGACTACCGTACCTACGACCAGGCGGTTGCCCTCAGGGCCGTGACCAGCAAGGACGGCATGACGGCCGACTGGTTCCCCTTTCCCGCCGACGTCCTGGGACGGATCTCCAATCGCATCGCCAACGAGGTCGAAGGGGTCAACCGCGTCGTCTACGATGTCAGCTCTAAACCGCCCGCCACGATAGAGTGGGAGTGACCGTGGCCGAAAGCAGCAGCGGGTCGTTCGGTGCCCGCTGGGCTGCCGCGGGGTTGGTCACCGCGCTTTTGGCTGCAGGGTTCGTGGGCTTTGGCGGCATCGACCTGTGGTTTTCTGGCTTCTTCTGGAACGGCACCGAGGGTTTCTTTTTACGGGACGCCTGGTGGGCCCGTCTAGCGTACGAGATCATCCCGATATTCACCTTTGGTGTGGTTGGCCTGGCGCTGATCGGCCTGATCCTCAACGCCGTCCTGCGGCGGCCCCTCGGACCGTTGCGCAGCCGGGTGTTGCTCTATCTGATTGCGGTCGTGGCCATCGGGCCGGGCCTGGTGGTGAACGTGGTGTTCAAGGACCATTGGGGCAGGGCCCGGCCCAGGGACGTGGTCGAATTTGGTGGGGCCAAGACGTTCACCCCCGCGTTCGTCATCAGCGACCAGTGCCCCAAGAACTGCTCTTTCGTTGCCGGCCATCCCTCTATGGCGTTCGCCATGGTGGCACTGGCACTGCTGGCTGCCCGCAGGTGCCGTCCCTGGCTGATCGGCCTTGCGGTCGCTGTGGGAGCGGTGATTGGGTTCGTGCGAATAGTCCAGGGAGGACATTTCCTAAGCGACGTGGTCTTCTCCGGCATCTTCACGGTGGCGGTCGCCATCGGCCTATACCGGCTGTTCAGATTGGACACTGTGTCAAGTGAATTGAATCGATCGGATGCCCGAGTCGCCGGAACGTGATGCTGTAGCCTGGCGCCGTCTGTGGCGGAACCTTGGTCTCCAGCCCCAGCCAGGCTTGGAGGACCGAGTCCTCGCGGCTTACGATGATTCCCAGCGTCACTACCACACCCGGCAACATCTGCGGGACTCGCTCCGGAGATTCCAGGCCGTCAGTGGGTTGGCGCGTGAGCCCCTACACGTGGAACTGGCCCTGTGGTTCCACGATGTGGTATACCGCCCCGATAGCTCGGACAGCGAGGAACAGAGCGCGCTCTGGGCCAGGCGGTCCCTCGTCGAAGCGGGGGCGGACGCCGAGATGGCCAACGCGGTGGCCGATCTGATTCGGGCCACCCGGCATGACACCGGCGTGCCACAGGGAGACGCTGCGCTCCTGTGCGATATCGATCTAGCCATCCTTGGTGCGCCGCAGGGAGCGTACGATAGATATCGACGGGCCATCCGGGCAGAGTATGTCTGGGTGCCGGAGGTCCTCTACCGAAATGGCCGGGCCAAGATTCTCCAGCGGCTGTTGGACCGCGAACAAATTTACGCCACCGAACCCTTCTCACGGCGCCTTGAACGGCGCGCCCGCGCCAATCTGACGCGGGAGCTCGGCGAGCTGGTAGGGCAAGAGGAGAGACCGGCATGATCGTCCTCAATCGCGACGTGCTCAATCGATTGATGGTCTGGCACCTCGTAGCAGGCGCCCTCGTTGGTGTCCTGGTGCTGCAGCCGGTCAACGATCTCATCTACTGGTTCCAACACGACCCCGAAGCTCTCACGGCGTGGGGATACGTGTGGCAGAAGCTCTCGTCATCTCTTGTCGGCTCGGAGTGGCGCAAGGGACTGTTCTACGCTGGGGTCGGTGCCTTGATCGGGTATCTCAGCGCCGCGTTCTCGCGCCGCGCACTCAAGCAGCAACGCCGCGTGGTTCAGTTGACGATGGAGCTGGAACGGGATCTGATCGCCCTCATCGCCAAAGGTGAGAGCAGGCGATCGGAATTCAAGTCTTCATTTCGGTGGGACATCAAAGCGGACAAGCTCAACAAGGCTTTGGAGCACCCCGTGCTCAAGAGCCTGGCCGCGTTTCTCAACTCGGATGGGGGCACGCTGCTCATCGGCGTGTCTGACGAGGGAACCATCCTCGGCTTGGCGCGAGACTATCAGACCCTCAAGAAGAAGGATCGTGACGGTTTCGAGCAGGCAATCATGACTGCGGTATCCACCAGGATGGGGACCGATGTTTGCCCCGACATGCAGGTGGTGTTCCACGCGGCTGAAGGCGACGACGTTTGTCGCGTCATCGTCAACCCGTCACCCCGGCCGGTCTATCTGTCGCACGGTAAGGAAACGGAGTTTTACGTCAGAGCGGGTACTAGCACCAGGCAGCTCAACGTGCAGGAAGCCATCGAGTACATCCAGAGCCGGTGGCCCCAGTAGAACACAAAGCCGTGGGCCGGCTACGCCTGTTACGTCGCTGTTACAACCGTGTTACTGATCGATCATAACGCTGCCATACTTTCAGAGCGAAAAGCAGACGTCACCCCCTAAGCTCACTTCCTGGACGGGAAGAACAATGCCGAAACGATGGCTGTTCATTGCGGTAGCGCTGTTTTGGGCCGCGCCAGCATTCTCACAAGACGTAGCAGTGCAGAGCAAGGCTCTCAAGCTCAAGTTCTCGGGCCGGGTGCAGGTGCAGGCCGGAACCACCACTTGCGACCAGTTCCCGGTCCCCAGCAATTCGGCGTGCGGGGAACAGGTCGCCGGAGTGGACTTGAGGATACGGCGGGCCCGGCTCACAGTCGAAGCGCAGATCAACGACAACATTGACTTCAAAATCCAGCCGGACTACAGCGCCATCACCAACATCGGTTTGAAGGATGCCTGGGGACGCTATACCTGGAGCAAAGCCGCACGATTGAAGGCCGGTAACTTCAAGCGACCGTTCGGAGGCTTCACCCTGGTATCGTCGACGCAGATTCTGACGATTGAGCGCGTGCTGGCCGTCCGTGGCCTTCCGAGCCTCATCGCACCGTCGTACAGCAGTTTCACGCTCGCGTTCAACGTCTCCGACCGGGACGTCGGCGTGCAGTTGGACGGAACCACGAACAATGGCCTGTTCAGTTACTGGGCGGGCGTGTTCACGGGGGCATCGGAACTGAACAATCGGGACACCAACACCGAGAAACAGTACATGGGCAGGGGGCAGATCAACCTGAAGAGCGTCCTGAACATGCCGCTCAAGATTGCAGTGGCCGCGGCCGCGTCAGATCAGGGATTCGAGCTTCCTACTACCGAGAAGAAGACGAAGTACTTCTACGATTACGAAGTGTTCGCGGACTGGGGCACGTTTGGAGGGGGCGCCCACGTGCAGGCCGGGTACATCTTCGGCGACAACCCCCTCCAGGCGGCGGGTGGCGGCACCATCGACCTTCCCGCGGGCGACGAGTTTGCCTCGATGCACAGTTGGCAGGCGATTGTATCCTGGAAGTTCCCCATCGGCAGCGGCACCATGGCGCTCGAGCCATTGTTCCGGGTATCGTGGGCGGACGGTAACACGAGCCTGGCCGACGACGAGGTGTGGGGCTTCACGCCGGGTATCCAGATCTTCTTCTATGAGCGCAACAAACTGGCCATCAACTGGGACTTCGCCGTGCCGACCTCGCCGTCGCTGCGTTCGGAGAACTCGCTAAAGGCCCAGTGGCAGTTTCACTTCTGAGCCAACTCTCCTTCGTCGACCGGCGATGAGTGCTGGCAGCAATCCAGGAACTGGGCCCAGCGGTCGGCGTTGAACCCGACCATGAAATCGTTGCCGCGGGCGATGGTCGGTACGCCGGCACCGCCGGTGAGGGCCCGCCATTCGCGTAGAGCGGTCACGTCCTTGGTGATGTCGAGCGCATGGTACTCGCACCCCTGCTCCTTGAGCCAATCCTTGGCCGTCTTGCAGTGGGGTCAGGTGGGGGTAGTGTAGAGTCGGATCTGCATGGTTCGTCTCCTGGTCGGAACTCTGATTGCTGCCGAGCTACCCCCTCTTAACGTCGCGGAGCAGCTTTATAAACTCTTCAGGGTCTGTTATCGCGTCTAACTGATCGCGAACGGCCGGATCGCGGACCAGTCCCGCCACGTCGCCCATGACCTGGAGGTATTCGTTCGAGACGTGGATTGGTGGCGCCAGAATAAGGAAAATGTGGTGCACCGGCTCCCCGTCGCTGGCATCCCATTCCATCCCCGCCTGTATCCGACCGTAGGCCATCCGCAGGGCCTCCATCTCGTCGCACCGCGCATGTGGGATGGCTATCCCATGGCCGACACCGGTGGAGCCCTTCGCTTCCCGTTCGTCCAGGACCCGGCGGACGGCCAAGTGAGCCTCGTCCGTCAGGGCCAGTTTGGTAACAAGTTCTTCCAGCACCTCATCCTTGGTCTTATCAACGAGGTCGAGAACAACGGCCTCGACAGGAATCAGTTCGTGGAGTGGTGTGGCCAAGGTGTCTCCGGGGTCAGCTTGCGCCAGAACGTACTGCCCCCGGGGCGGCACTGTCAAACCCACCGCTCCGACGCCCCGCTTGCTCGCTTCTGGCGCACTAAGTATTTTTGCCCCATGGACTTGCCGTACCTGAAAGGGGTCGAATTCCCCCTCATCCTGGCGCCAATGGCTGGCGTGTCTGAGGCGCCTTTCCGCCAAGTATGTCGGCGGATGGGGGCCGATGTCGTCATCTCGGAGTTTCTCTCGTCAGAGGCCCTGCGCCGCCGGATCACCAGGGTCCTCCAGGGAGCCGACTTCGAGGAGCACGAGCGGCCCATCGGCATCCAAATCTACGGAGCCGACCCGGCGGCCATGGCGGATGCCGTCGCCTTGCTGACCGAGCGATATCAACCCAACTTCGTGGACATCAATTTCGGCTGCCCGGTCAAGAAGGTCGTCAAACGGAACGGCGGTTCGGGGTGTCTCAAGGACCTCGACCTGGTCGAGCGCGTCATTCGAGCAGTGGTAGGGGCCACCCACCTCCCAATCACCGTCAAGACCAGAAGTGGCTGGAGCGCGGATACTCGGGACCCGGTCGGTATCGCTCTTCGTATGCAGGACGCCGGCGCCAAGGCCTTTACGCTTCACGCGCAGACCCGGAACCAGATGTTCACCGGGTCGGCCGACTGGGACGAAATTGCCAGGGTCGTCGAGGCACTAGACACACCCGTCATCGGGAACGGTGACATCCGGACCCCTGAGGACATACTACGGATGCGGGCACACACAGGCTGTGCCGGAGTCATGGTGGGCCGCGGTTCGTTTGGCAATCCGTGGCTGTTCCAGCGTGCCAGGGCCATGCTGGACGGACGGTTGAAAATTCAGGAGCCCTCGGCAGACGAGCGCATTACCGTGGCCATGGAACATGCCCGCCTCGCCGTCCGCCTCCAGGGCGACAGCCGCAGGACGGTCATCGAGTTCCGCAAGCACTTCGGTTGGTACACCAAGGGCCTTCCCGGGGCTGGCGGCCTGCGCAAGCGTCTCTTTCAGGTCGAGTCGCTGGCTGAGGCCGAGGCCGTTTTCGCCGAATGGGAGACACTCCGAACGGCCATGGTGGCGTGAACCCCGAGACGCTCCGGTCGCTGCTGGATGACGTCGCCGCCGGCCGGGAGACGGTCGCCGGGGCCTACGACCGCGTCAAGCATCTTCCCGGCGAGGACCTGGGGTTCGCCCACCTAGATCACCACAGGGCTATTCGTCAGGGCCAGGCCGAAGTCGTATTTTGCCAGGGTAAGACCGTCGACCAGGTCACAGCCATCTGCCGGCGCTTGGCAGACCGTACCGGGTCGTTCCTTGGTACCCGGGTAGACGAGGCCCAGGCCGGCGAACTGGAGAAGTTGTTTCCGGCCGTCGAGTGGAACCGAACGGCCCGGACGGTCTATCTTCGTCCCGCGGCCGGGCAGTCACCAACCGGCAGTGGGACCGTCCTCGTCGTGTCCGCTGGTACTAGCGACGCTCCAGTAGCCGAAGAGGCCCTGGTGACGGCTGAGGCGTTCGGCAACACGGTTGACCGGCTCCACGATGTCGGGGTGGCCGGTTTGCATCGCTTGATGGGTGCGCAGGAACGCCTGAGTGAGGCGGCGGTGGTGATCGT
>CAXMUQ010000217.1:0-2739 GCA_964196605.1 uncultured Acidimicrobiia bacterium | reverse complement strand
CGAACCTGGCCAAGGGATACGATCCAGAGACAAAGTCATACACCACGACCTGGAGTGACATGAACGTCGGATGTGAGGCGTGCCACGGACCCGGGTCGACCCACGTCGAGTGGGCCGCGCGAGACGAACCGTATGAGCCAGGAACGACCGGGTTGGTAGCCCTGCGGGATTCCAGCAGTGGGCAGTGGGTGTTCGATTCCGGGGCGTCGATCGCCCGGAGTGCATCCGCGGGACCGGATCGCCTCGAAGTGGAAACCTGTGCCCCGTGCCACTCCCGGCGAGTCCAACTCGCCGATGGCCGCCACCCGGGCGATCCTCTACTCGACGAGTACCTCCCCTCAACACTGGAGGACCGCCTCTATTTCGTTGACGGCCAGGTGTTTGATGAGGTGTACGTCTACGGTTCATTCACCCAGAGCCGCATGTACCATCAAGGGGTGACGTGCAGCGACTGCCACGATCCCCATACCCTGGAACTGCGGGCGGAGGGCAATGCGGTCTGCGCCAAGTGTCACCAACCAGCCACCTACGATACTGCGGCGCACCATTACCACGAGCCGGAGACCGAGGGGTCGCAGTGCGTTGCCTGCCACATGCCCTCGCGCACCTACATGGTGGTGGACGACCGTCAGGATCACAGCATGCGGATTCCCCGCCCCGATCTTTCGTCAACGCTCGGCACACCCAACGCCTGCACTCAGTGCCACGAGGACCGGACGGATGACTGGGCCGACCGGGCCGTGACGCAGTGGTACGGTCCCCGTGACGAAACGGTGCCACCCTTTGGCGAGATCATCCATCGGGCTCGCCGGGAGATGCCGGGCGCGGAGCGTAGACTCCTCAGTCTGGCCAACCGGGACACCATCCCTGCCATCGTGCGGGCCACGCTGATCGATGAGTTGCGACGGACTCCATCGCGTCTGGCGGTCCAGGCTGTAATCAGGGCAATCGACGACGCAGATCCGCTGGTCCGTTACCACGCGCTGGGATCCCTCCAGATGCTCCCGCCGGAGGAACGCTGGCAACTGGCTGAGCACCGGCTGCAGGACACAGTATTGAGCGTGCGGAGTGAGGCGGGCCGGGTCTTGGCGGGATCGTCCCGGAACCAATTGAGCACGGACCAGTTGGCCGCGCTCGACGCAGCCATCGCCGATTACCTGACCATCCAGGCGTTCGATGCCGATCACCCGGCTACATACGTGAACGTGGGACTGCTGGAAGCGGCCCGGGGCAGACCCGAGGCGGCGGAATCGGCGTACCGGGAGGCCATCGAGGTCGATGCCGAGTGGCTGCCGACTTACGTGAATCTGGCAGACCTCTACCGCGCCCAGTCCCGCGACGATGTGGCAGAAGCAGTACTGCGCTCGGCGCTGGGGGAGGTGACCGAGACCAGCGCCATCCATCATGCTCTGGGACTGCTGCTGGTCCGCACCGGACGTATGGACGAGGCCTTGGAGGAATTGCGGCTGGCCGCCGAGGCCGCACCGGATCAGGCCCGGTTCGTGTACGTCTACGGCGTGGCCCTTGGCGGGTCCGATCGGACCGCTGAGGCCGCCGCGGTGTTCAACGCCGGTTTGCTGACCCATCCACGGGATCGGGAATTGCTGTTTGCCCTGGCGGCGCTCTATCGCGACCAGGGGGACATAGACAACGGCCGCCGGATAGCCTTGCGGCTCCAGGCCGCCGAGCCGATGCGCGAGCGGGCGGCCATCCTGCTCTCACAGTTCGACGGCATGGAACGAGGCGCCACGGTTGGCCGCCGCGATTGATATTTGTTGCCACCCGGCTATTTTCCGGCCACCGCAGCCGTCCCTGGTGAGCTGTAGCTCAGGGAGGCCCCTACGTCGTTACCGTTTAGGAGGAAAACCCGTGCGTAAACTTTTCTGGCTGGTCGCTTTGGTGGCCATGCCTTCTCTCGCCCAGGCTCAACAGGACGCCTATGTCGAGCTGCTGCGGTCGGATGTCAAGACACAGCGCGTTGCCATCATCACCGAAGTAATGCAGTTCAGCGATTCCGCCTCGGCGGTGTTCTGGCCGATCTATCGCGAATACGAATTCGAAGCCACCAAGATCGGCGACGACATGCTGGCGCTGATAAAGGACTACGCCGCCAACTATGACAGCCTGACGGATGAGATGGCCAAGGACCTGGCCAAGCGGGCTCTCAAGATCGACGAAGAGGAGCTCAAGCTCCGCAAGAAGTATTTCAAGCAGGTGGAGAAGGCGCTCGGATCCGTCACGGCTGCCAAGTTCCTGCAGATCGAGAATCAGATCAGATTGCTGATCGACCTGCAGATAGCACAGTCGTTGCCGTTGATCCAGTAGCCCGGGGTGAATATCGAATATCGAATGCCATGAATATCGAATGGTGAAGTTCTACTATTCCACCATAGTTCGTTATTCGATATTCGTGGCATTCGATATTCCTGGCATTCCACTCGGGTGAAACCCGTGCGGTAACTGGCCGACGGGTGAGGACCCCATTATCTTGCGCCGCACCGCCGGGCTAAGGGCCTGGCCAATTCGTCCCGGCCGCCGATCCAAGCCGGCGCCGGGGCTAGCTACACGATGGACCAACGGGCCACCTGGCCCCGATGTTTCTTGAGGAGGAAGTCAATGTACCGGCAGAAGTTCAATCGGCTCACCTGGGGCCGCGGACGTGTCCTGGGAGCCATGGCCGCGCTGGCCATCACCGCCATCGTAGCCTGCTATCCCGGCGAGCCGTCCAACATCGGCGAA
>CAXMUQ010000216.1:0-13335 GCA_964196605.1 uncultured Acidimicrobiia bacterium | reverse complement strand
CCAGCGCCGTTCCCCGCAGTAGAGCATCATCGGTGAATATCCCCCGGAACGCGACTCGAAGTGGCTCCGCCGGCAGGATGAGCGACAGCATGGTGAATACGTGCTCCAGGCTACGGTCTGCTCGGTCGCGCAAGGCCTCGTCTAGGATGGGAGACTTGTCTTCGTCTTCAGTGGCGTCGAGGAGGCGTCGGCTCTCCCACACGCCTCGGTCGACCGCCACTTCCCGATCGATCAAGACCAGTACGTGCGCCCGATCGACTCTTAGTGAGCCGTCGCGGGCGTGCATGCGGCTCAGCACTCGGCCGCAGCGGTAGCGCACTTCGAACCGTCGGTCCTCTAGTCCGGCCAACAGGCCGTCCGCAGCCCGCTGCGTCGTAGTCTCGGTCAGGACCAGGGGAAGGCGTCGCCGGATGGAGAAATCACTGTCCGGGTCGATGAGGTAGTCGGTGAAGAGTCCGGTGGCTCGATCAGCCAGAGGGCGCAGGGCCTTCATGGCGGCGCGGGCTACTTCGTCCCAGGCGAGCAGCGGTACTACCAGTGGTACCAACTCGAGGGTCAGGGGCGATTCGGTCAGCGCCCGAGTGACACGCATACGATCGCGCGACCTGAGTTCGTGCGCGCGCATCAGGACAGGATCGAGCGGAACAGCGGGGCTTGTGTCTTCAACTGACTTGTCGTCCGCATCCGCTGACTCAGACGGCCGATCGTCAGACGTCGTTTCTCTGAACTGGGTAAGGTCTATGGCCCCGAGGGTCTGCATGATGGCAGTCTGCGCCACACTGGACGAGCCATCCTCTTCGAGGTAACTCCCCCGCACGACCAGGCTCTTCTCCAACGTCTTGAGATATCCCCTATGGAGCCGGCGGGCCACCGCCATGGCGGCGACGGCGAGGATGAAGGTCAGGACGTAAATCGGCAACCCGCGCGCATCGTCGGCCGAAAGGAACACCACGATCTGTGCCAGGGCACCGGCGGCTAGGTCGCCGGTACGAACGAAGCCGACATCGAGGATAGGCTTGATGATTCGCCTGTCGAGCGCGTTGACCGGATTGAACAACAGTTCGTAGGCCGATCGATACGGGGAATTGCGCATGACCGACTCGCTTCCCCGGGCGAGCATGATGGTTATCAAGCCGGGGAACAGCACCACGCCGCCGGCTCCGAGTGCCACGACGGTGGGGAGGCCGGCAGCGGACACGGCCAAGCCCAGACGTTGCAACAGCTTCTTCGTGGCGAGGGTCTGTACCAGGACGGTAATGAGTGCGGTTGCGGTGTAGAACACCGCAAAGAGACGCAGCAAGTCCTCACCCTGGACGTCGTATGAGGCCCACGCCTTGAACGAGAGGTCCAGCAGCCCTTCAGCGACCGCTGTCAGGAGGACCAGGGCCCCGATGGTCGTCAAGTACGGTGACCGGCGCAGAACCTGGAGCCCTGAGGTAGATGCTTCCGGGTCCTTGGTGAACTCCGCGGTAAGTGCTGGCGATACGATTGTCCTCCCCATGCGAGAGGTAAACACTGCCGCCAAGACGTGTAACAGCGCCAGCATGGGAAAGAGCGCCTCGATGCCAAGTAGCGCCGCACCTCGTTCGGCCATGATCCCGCCCAGCAGGCCTCCGACGGTCCCCCCCACGGCGATGCGGGCGATCTGTCGCTTGGCGGTCCGTGGGTCGAACCGCTCGCTCACCACCGACCAGAACCCCGAGATGAGCAGGGCTCCCAGTCCAGTGAAGTGGAGGTACATGATGATCGCCACGGCTCCCCGATACTCGCCGACCAAAGACCACTCACCGAGGGTGAGCATGGCGCTCAGCGCGAATCCTTGGGGCACGACTCGCGCAGGGTCCAGGCGTCCGCCGGCACGACTTGCCAGGCCGGCAAGAATCAGCGACAACGCCGATGCGCCCATGACCATCGCGGGGAGGGCGACGATATCGTAGGTGGACAGAAACAGTGCATCGCGTGTCGCCTTGCCGGCAATCTGGAATGCGATCATCGAGGCGGACGCCACGGTGCCTGCCATGACGGCAAGTCGTATGTCTCTGTCGGTGGCGTTCACTCAGTCACGTCCTCTCATACCCCAGGTGCTAGTGCCATGGCCATTCTACCCGTACAGGGCTAGGGATGACAGCCCCCGTCCAAGAGGCCTCCTTGACGTCCCGAACGTCAGGTGGTAATTGAAGATTCCCTTGTTCACCTTCTTTCTGGCCGGTTCCTCTGAGATTTTTCTACGTCATCATCGGCCTGACCACCGTGGTGGTGGTCACCATTGCGGCACTGGTCCGCTGTACTACTGGCGCGCCACTGGTTGCCAGCATCCCGGGCGGCTGGTGGGGGTTCGGGCTAGTCTTGGCTGTTGGCGGCCTCCTGCTCGCCGCGTCAGCGGGATGGTTGGGCCATCGCAGTTTTGCCTCTGACAGGCTCGGCAAGTATCAATTGGAGGAACAGATCGGCGTCGGTGGCATGGGGGAAGTCTACCGAGCCACTCATCGGTATCTGCGCCGGCCTACGGCGGTCAAACTTCTTCCCCCGGAGAAGGTGAATGATCGTACGCGGGCCCGTTTCGAGCGTGAGGTGCAGCGCACCGCATTGCTCCAGCACCCCAATACCATTTCGATCTACGACTACGGCCGCAGCCGTACCGGGGTTTTCTACTATGCCATGGAACTGGTGCCGGGTCTGACTCTCACGCATATGGTGGGGGAGAGCGGGCCGCTTCCGGTAGCCAGGGTCATCCACCTCCTGCGCCAGGTGTGCGGGTCGCTGGCGGAGGCGCACAATGCCGGGCTGGTACACCGCGACATCAAACCCTCGAACATCATGGTGGCGCACTGGGGCGGTATCTGGGACTTCGTAAAGGTGCTCGACTTTGGCCTGGTGAAGGTGCAGGACACACCGGCCGACGTCCAGTTGACCAAGTCCCGGGTCCTGTTGGGTACGCCCGAGTACCTGGCTCCCGAAGCAATCCTGACGCCGCAGGAGGTAGACCACCGGGCCGACCTATACGGCGTTGGCGCCGTAGGCTCTTACCTGCTGACGGGTCGCCCCGTGTTCGGCGGTGACAAAACGAAAGAGGTGTTGGCCAAACATCTGGGGCAGCGGCCGCCGAAGCCGCTACCCGATGCCGCCGACGAGGTTGAGCATGAGCTACAGGACATCATCCTCGCCTGCCTGGCCAAGACGCCTGACTTGCGCCCGGCGAGCGCTCGGATTATGGAACAGCGCCTGGAAGGGCTGGCCCAACTGTCGCCGTGGTCCCAAACGGATGCGGAAGCGTGGTGGCGGGCGCGCCCGGGGCAGGAATCCTGAGGGATTGCTAGGCCGGTACCTCACCCAGGCATGAGGCGCACGTGCCCCGGAAGGTGACTTGGGCCTCCTCCACCTCACCCGCGATGTCGTTCGCGTCGAGGCAGGGTTTCTCGCCGAGAACGCAGCGCACGTCCTGGATGGCGCCGCAGATTTTGCAGACGAAGTGGTGGTGCCAGGGCGCACCGTATTCGTATCGCGCGCTGCCGGGACCGACCGAGACCATGGTGACCAACCCGCAATCTGCCAGGGCGCTGACGACGTTGTACACCGATGCGCGGGGGAGCGGACTCGATTTTTGTATCAGCAGCGACACGATGTCGTCGGCTGAATGATGACCGGGGGTCGAACGCAGGAGGTCGAGGACCAACAATCGCGGGCGGGTGACCCGTAGGCCCTCCTCACGTATGAGGTGGGCGTAGTCTGGTTCGGTCGTGGTCGATTCCTGGATGCCGACCATGTAACCCTCCGGGACCATGAAATGTCGTCTGTTTGTGATACCGCGCGAACCGTCAACCAATAAATCTATCCCGCACGGCGGCCGCGTACAGGGGTACGGCAGGGATGTCGCGGAGCTTGCCATCGGCCCCTTGGGTGGCTAATCGTTCCATTGCCGCCACGCGCTCCGCTGCCCATTGTCCAGGAACACCATGCGCTCCCACCTTGCCCTGAAATACGTTCCCTTGTCCGCCCTGATCCTCGTTGTGGTCCTGGCGGCTGCCGGGTGTGGCTCAAGCAGGCAGCCTGCGACGGTTGTCACCAGCGCTGGGGTGGACACGGCCAGGCTTCGCTCTTCCATATCGGTGTTGGCCGCCGATTCCCTCGATGGCCGGTTCACTGGCAGCGAGGGGGCCGCTTCCGCTGCCCGCTACCTCGCCGGCGAACTCGAGCGGATGGGCCTCGAGCCTGCTGGCGACAGCGGCTACTTCCAGCGGGTTCCGATTCAGGTTACCACACGGAGTGACGGGCGCAGCCGATTCAGTTTCTACCCGTCGGTCCGGGCGCTGAGGTTACTCCCGCCGGAACAGCAGCTCCTGGCCGTCAACGTGGTGGCAAGATTGCCCGGATCGGATAGTAACAACTTCGAAACAGTCGTCGTAGGCGCCCACTATGACCACCTAGGTATCCGGCGACCGGTCGCCGGCGATTCGATATACAATGGCGCCGACGATGCCTCTGGCGCCGCGGGCATCCTGGAGATCGCCCGGACTCTGGCGGCGGGGCCAGGACTCAAGCGATCGGTGGTGTTTCTTTTTACCTCGGGTGAGGCCATCGGATTCATCGGGACCCGCTACTATGCCGAGTACCCGGCCGCTCCGCTGGGGGAGACGGTGGCGGCTTTGTGGCTAGAGAATATCGGCCGGCCGGACCCCTTCGTCGGACTCGGTGTTGCATGGATTACCGGAAGTGATCGTACCGACATCGGCCGCTTGCTCGAGGACGCCGACCTAGACATCGATGTCGAACCCGACCCCAGACCCGAACAACAGGTGTATCTGCGCACTGAAAGCGTAGTTCTGGCTCAGCGCGGCGTTCCGGCGCACACGCTATCGTCCTTCGGGTTCCACGACGACTGGCACGAGCCCTCCGACGAAATCGAGACCATCGACTTTGCTCATTTCGGCCAGGTGGTCATGTCGGCTACGGTTATCGTGCATTACTTGGCCACCGGAAGGCCGCCACAATGGTACCGTGGGGGCATGCCCCCTCGTACCGATTTTTGAGCCGAGGTACCTATGTACGCGCTCGCCATTATCCGCTATAGAAGGCCGTTGGAGGAAGTGTTGCCGCACGTGGAGGCGCACCGGGCCTACCTGCAGGGGCTTTATGACAACGGGTGGCTACTGGCCTCCGGGCCGTTCGAACCCAGGGTAGGCGGCGCGTTGTTGCTGCGAGTCCCCGACGGCGATTTGGTGGCCACCCTCGACCGGATCCGGGATCAAGACCCGTTCGTGCAGCATGGGGTGGCCCAGTACGAACTGCTGCCGTGGACGCCCGTGATCGGTGCTGATGGTCTCGAAGGGCTTGGTGTGACGGGATGACCGGTGTGGTTGCTCCGAGAGTTGCTCTGATGTTTACACCAGTGTCCGAATGTGTGAGAACACTTGGTGCCACATCTCCCGGGTAAGCCTGCCGGTGTTGGTGTTTTGTCGCGAGGGATGGTAGGAACAAATGACGGTCCGTCCGTCAGGCATCGTAGTAGTTTCGCCGTGGCCGAACTGCGGCCGTTCTCCCACTGATAGCCGAGCCCACCAACCACTCGCCTCGAGCCAGTGGCGCCACGCGATTCGTCCGAGGAGCAGCACTACGGTCGTATGCTGCAACAGCGCCAGGTCCGCCTCAAGGTACGGGCGGCAATTGGCCAACTCTGCCGGCCTGGGTTTGTTGGCTGGCGGTGCACATCGTGCTGAGGCTGTGATGTAACAGTCGGTCAGGACGAGGCCGTCGTCGCGGCTGGTGGATGAGGCCTGACTGGCGAAGCCGAACCGATGCAGCGCGTGGAAAAGCCAGTCGCCGCTCGAATCACCCGTAAACATCCTGCCGGTACGGTTGGCACCGTGGGCCGCTGGCGCCAGCCCCACGATGACCAGGCGCGCGTCTGGGTCGCCGAATCCGGGAACCGGTTTGCCCCAGTAACTCCAATCCCTGAATTCTCGTTTGCCCTTGGCCGCTACGGCGCGGCAGTGAGTTATGAGGCGCGGGCACCGCTCACACCGAACGATGGCCTGGTTGACGGCGTCGATGGAGCGGAAGCGGGTCGCAGCCATTCCGCGGGTCAGGCCGCTTCCCTTGCGGTGATTGCCTGGAAGGCTTCGATCAGCGCCGTCCGGTGGTTCACGGTGGGCCGCCACCCGAGTACCTCCCGCGCGGCGTCGGCGTTGTAGGCGTCCCCGCCGCGCAGAAAGCGCACGGCACCTTGGAGAGTACCGGGGTAGCGCCGTGGGCTAACTACCCGAAGCCCCAGCTCGGCGGCGCGGGCCAACAGCAACGCCGGGCCCGCCGGTACGGGCACCGTTCTGACAGGCCGGCCCGCCACGGTTTGGGCCGCGTGGAACAGGTCATTGGCCGTTACCGGCGCGTCCCCGGTCACGTTGAAGGCCTGGCCCCAGCCTCGGCCAGACTGGATGGCTGCGAGGGTGGCCTGGGCCACGCTGGTGGCGTGCACCAGCGCCAGGGAGGTGGTGCCTGATCCGATCTTGGGCAGCCAGCCACGACGCGCCAAACCCAGAAGTCTCGGAAGAAGAAGCCTGTCGCCCGGCCCATACACTACGCAGGGCCGCAAGGCGCAAACCTGGAGACCTAGTCCGGCACGATCGAACACGACTCCCTCCGCGTTACGCTTTGACCGGGCGTAGTAGTCGCGCTCTGCTATTCGTCCCCGGTGGTAGTCTTCGGTGATGCTATAAGGTCCATCGTCTGCGGCGCGGCGGCCGTAGACGGCCACCGATGATATATGCACCAACGGTACTCCGTGCTCGAGCGCCGTGTCGGCGGCGAAGCCTGTTCCCTGGACGTTGACGGCGTCGAAGCGATCCCATGAAACCGGCTCGGCGACGATGGCTGCGGCGTGAACGATGCAGCTGAGGTCGGGGAACGGCCCCCGCCACGCGGCTGAATCTTCCACGACACCCCGGATTGCCTCAGCGCCGAGTTTACGGACGAGCGTTTCGCCTTCAGCTGTCCGTACCAGCGCGGTCGTAGGGATGTTCGCATGCGCCAGGACTCGTAGGATTTCCTGCCCTACCAGTCCGGTGCCGCCGGTAACTAATATCACGCCGCGTGATCGGGATGGTCGAACGGGAGCGGAGCGATGGTGGCTTCCCGCCCACCGGCAATTACCGTGTCGCCGATGTCGACTTCACGCCGAACCATGCCCAACCCGATGCGTCGATCCGGCAGTATCAGTACCGAGTGAACCTGGCCAAGTGTGCGGTTCTTGTTGGCGATATCCGCCCCGTCCAGCGGTCCCAAGTCTATCCAGTCGAGCCCACGCAATTCTTTCTGGGTCTTGCCACGGAAATGGACGCGGGCGACGGTCTCCTGACCGATGAAGCAGCCCTTGGTAAAGGAAACCCCATCGATGGTCTCGAACCTGACCTCCTGAGGCAGGGTCTTTTCGCCAATCTCGATTCCCAGTGCGGGCCATCCCGCGAAAATGCGAGCCGCGTGATAATCGTCCGGCGTGCCGATGGATACGCCGTGCTCTGCGAGAAGGCTGCCGTAGTGCTCGATTGTTTCGTCGGGACCGACGACCAGTGATGCGAAGGGCGCCGAGTCGGTGGCCGATGCAACCCAAACCTCCGAGCCGAGGATGTCGAAAGGGGCCACCCGGCCAGGGCCACCTAGGGGTGGGGTGAGATTGGCCTCGGCCAAAGCCGGGTCCGCCAAGTCACCGTATAGCCACAGGGCCCGCCAGGAATCGCTCAAATCATCCACTTGCGCGAGGCGCGGGGGGAAACTGCGGCGGAACGATTCGGCCGCCGCCGAGCGACCTTCCGCCGGGCCGATCAGCACCACTTCGTCCGTCCCGATCATGACCCAGAAGTCGACCACGATCATGCCCTTAGGCGTCAGCATGGCGGCATACACCATGTGACCCCGCCCGGGGGCGGCGAGGTCGTTGGTCAGGACACCCTGCAAACAGTCGATGGCGCCGGGGCCATGGATGCGGAATATGGCGGCAGGCGTGGTCACCGAGACACCGCCGCGGAGGAGCCGTTCGACACCGGTGCGGTCCAGCCGCAACGAGAGTGTTGTCATGCGGTAAAGATAGGCACCATCGCCTGGTCAGTGAGAGATTCGATAGAATCCGGCCCGGCGGTACGATTCGTCGAGCAGCTCGACTGGGTGGACAGCGGGGATCCGTTGTCCGGCCGCGAACGACCCTGCTCCCAGTTGCATCAGGCACCCAGGATTGCCGGTGACGATGGCATCCGGCTGATGCGCGAGTATCGATGCCATCTTGTCATCAAGAATCTGTCGGGCCAGTGCTGGCCGGTCGAGCGAGTACAGTCCCGCGCTGCCGCAGCAACGCTCGTGACCTTCAGGGAGGCTGACGTCCAGCTCGGGGATGGCCCTGAGGACGGCCAGTGGGGCGTCAACCACTCCCTGTGCGTGGTGCAAGTGACAGGGGGCGTCGTAGGCGATCCGCATGGACAAGGCCGCACCGGTGCGGGGACCGGCGTCCGCCAGGAGTTCGGACACGTCGCGGACCGATGCCGCCATGGTCGCCGCCGGCGTCGTCCCCAGGAGGTGACCGTAGTCTTTGAGGAGGGCACCACATCCGGCGCTGTCCACCGCGATATAGTCGACGCCGGTGCCGAACGCCGCGACGTTCAGCCGCGCCAGTCTTTGGGCCTCGTCCCCGGCGCCGGCGTGCTCGTGGAGCGCGCCGCAACACTGCTGGCTGGGGATGTCCACTACCCGGAACCCGTTGACCTCCAGCACTCGCCGCGCCGCGTCATGGACGTGGGGAAAGAGCGTGTCCATGACGCAACCGCGAAACAGCGCTACCGTTGGGCCGTCTTGATTCGGCGGCGGCGTGCGCCGTGGGCCTGAGAGTCGGCGGCGGGTCCCCGGCAGGCCGGAGCTCGCGGCCAACATCCCCCAGGTGAATCCAACTCGACCGGACCCCGCCAAGAGACGCGGGAGCCCAGTGGCGCGGAACCAACGGGCCAGAGTAAACAACGGGCGCCACAACTGGGGCGCGGCAAAAATCGTGAGCATGATCTGCTGCGTGTGGGCACTCGGGTTTGAATCCAGCAGGGTGCGGCGCGCCGTACTGAGTCCCCGGCCATAGGCGACACCGGACGGGCACACCGGCTCGCACCCCAGACAGCCGAGACAATTATCGAGGTGTTGCCGCAGATCGATATCCGTCGGGAGAAGATCACCTCGCTCGAGAGCGCGCATCAGGACGATGCGCCCCCGCGGGCTTTCGTTTTCGTCTCCGGTTGCCAAGTAGGTAGGGCAGGCTGGCAAACAGAAACCGCAATGGACGCAGGGGTCGAGACCCTGATATCCGTCAGGCATCGCTGGGGTCGAGCGCCACACTCAGTTGATTTTCCGGATCGAACGTCTGGCGCAGCCGTCCGACCACCTGGCCTACGCCTTCCCGGTAGGCGCCGAAGTGACCCACCCGTTCTCGTATAGCCCACGGAGCTCGTTCGAGCGTCAGGGGGATCTCTTGCTGCGCCATGGCATGCCGAATGGCCTTGAGTTGCTCGGCGGTGGCCGTGCCGGTCCAGCGGAGCCCGCCGGATGCGGCGCCCGCGGAGATGAGGCCGTCGTCGAGGTCGTGGACCAGCGTGTCGATGGTCTGGTCCAGGCCGGTCACCAGGACTCCTAGTCGAAAACTCACCGGTGCGGCATTCGCTGCCCCGGCGACCATACGCCATAGCACCGGGCCACGGTCGCCGGCCAACCGATCCCAGGAAACGTCGGACGCGGTGCTCAAGCGGGGAATCTCCGACTGTACCAACGCTTCACTCCCCACCACCCGGGCAGCGAGGACCCATTCAGTTTCTCCAGCGACCGTCGGCGACAACAATTCCAGTGTGGTCACCTCGATCGCCTGATCGAGAATGGATCTGCCGGCCGCGGTCAGTTCATCACGGGACCCCCGGGCTATCACGGTGGCGTCGGCGCGCGGGAGTGTCCGCAGGCGGAGGTGAATGGTGGTAATGACGCCGAAGGCGCCAAATCCCCCCACCTGAAGCTTGGTGAGGTCGAAGCCCGCGACGTTCTTTACCACCTGCCCGCCGGATTCTATGAGCCGGCCGTCGGCGGTCACGACACTCAACCCAAGCACGTGATCCTTGACCTGGCCGTATCGAGTTCGGAGTGGTCCCGACGTGGCAGTGGCGACGATCGACCCAATACTTCGGTCCGGTTGACCCGGCGGATCGACAGCGAGCCACATGCCCTCTTCGGCCAGGTGCGCGCGGAGGTCATCGAGTGGTACTCCTGCGCTGACCGTCGCTACCTGATCAGACGCACTGGCGTCCACCGATTGCTCGAGTCCGCGCGTGCTCACTACGATGTCGGCCGGAGCGTCCGGCGGCAACCAACTGCCGTTGCCTTCCACCCGAATCTGCCAACCCATGTCTCCGGCGAGCTGGCAGGCCAGGCGCATGCCGTCGGCGGTTGCCGGCGTGACGTGCGGGATCCCCTCAACTTCAGCGACGGCTTCGTGTCCCAACACGGCCCTCAGTCTTTCCAGGGCGTCGCCGCTCATACCACTCCTCCCGCTCGCCACTCGCGGCAAGCATGGATGGGGAACACTTTTCCGGGGTTGGCTCTTTCGAGGGGATCGAAGGCTCGGCGGACGGAACGCATTGCCGCTAGGCTTTCACTACTGAAGGCCCAGGGCATGTAGTCGAGCTTGTCGGATCCGACGCCGTGCTCGCCGGTGATCGACCCGCCGGCTTCGAGACATACGGCCATGATCTCCGCGCTGGCCTCGCGCACTTTGGCTGTCAACGAGACGTCTCTCCGGTCGAAGCTGATGTTGGGGTGCAGGTTGCCGTCACCGGCGTGGAACACGTTGCTGATGTTGAGGGCGTAGCGGTGGCCGATGTCGGCAATGCGATCGAGGATATCGGGCAGCGCCGATCGGGGGACGACCGCATCCTGTACGGCGAGATCCGGGGCGATGCGCCCCAGGGCCCCGAAGGCCTTCTTTCTTCCGAGCCACAACCGAGCGCGCTGGTCCGGATCACGCGCGGTGCGGACGTCTCGAGCCCCATGCTGCTTCAGCAGGTTGGTCACCGTTTCTGCCTCCGCGGTGACAGCAGCTGCCTCGCCGTCGAGCTCCACCAGGAGCACCGCCGCGGCGTCACGCGGGTATCCCGCCGCGTAGATCGAATCCTCGACCGCCTGGACGCATGCCTGGTCCATCATTTCGAGGGCGGCCGGCACCACCCCGGAGGCGATGATGGCGGTGACCGCTTCGCTGGCGTCACGCAGAGCCATGAAATCGGCCAGCATCGTCACCACATCCGGCGGAATTGGCTCCAACCGGACGGTGATATCCAGCACCACACCGAACATCCCCTCGCTGCCTACGAACAGCCCAACGAGGTCAGGGCCCCACTGCTCTCCCTGGGTGGATCCGAGGGTCACGGTCTCCCCATCCGGCAGGCACACGGTCAATGCGAGCACGTGGTTGGTGGTCACTCCGTACTTGAGACAATGCGGACCCCCGGCGTTCTCGGCGACGTTGCCGCCGAGGGTGCAGGCGGTCTGACTCGACGGATCGGGGGCATAGTAGAGATCGAACGGGGCGGCGGCATCAGATAGACGTGCGTTGACGACCCCGGGTTCGATGACCGCCCGGCGGATGACCGGATCGATGGATAGAATCCGATTGAGCCGTGTGAGGGTGAGAAGTACCGCGTCCCCCCCGGCGAGGGCGCCGCCGGAGAGCCCGGTGCCAGCTCCTCGAGCCACGAACGGTATGTCCGCCTGGTGGAGCAGCCTCAAAACGGCCACCACCTGGTCACGGTTCTCGGGGAGAACTATGCACCCGGGTTTGGACTCGTGGGTCGGTAGCCCGTCGGTTTGGTAAACGGCTGTGTCGGTAGGACGCCACTTCACCCAACGCGGCCCGACGAGCCGTTCGAGGTCGCGGATCAACGATCGGCGCATGGCAGTAATCTACTCGGAGGAGTGCACGGGGAGGGCACAGCCTTCAGCTCCCGCCCAGGGGCGGCCGTGGGGACAGCATGCCGACCGCTGTCAGCCGACAGCCGTCAGGTGGTGTGTGTCAGGACTGGGCGGCTAGGCCGCTCCCCAGAATCCCTTCAATGAGCCCAGGTCGGGCGACTCACGCAGTTTCTCGAAAGCGCGTTCCCTAATTTGGCGGATGCGTTCACGGGTGACGCCGAGGAGGGCGCCGATCTTCTCGAGGGTGAGGGCCTCGGATCCTTCTTCCATGCCGTAGTACAGGTAGAGGATCTTGCGTTCGCGCGGGGTCAGATGCCGCTCGAAGATACGATCGATGAACTCACGCATCAGAGTGGAATCGGTCTTCTCCTCTATTTCGGCACCGCCGCTTCCGGCAAATCGCTCGCCGAACGTACTGGCAGTCTTGTCCGAGCGCTCGACGGGCGCATCCAGAGACAACTCCGCGCTGGTCATGCGTCGGGCGGAGCGGATGTTGTCGACAGTGTCATTGAGGGCAGTGGCAATTTCCCGATCGGTCGGTTCGCGGCCCAATTCCTGGGACAGGAAACTCTCGGCGCGGGACATGCGAATGAGGGCTGAATTTTGGTTTAACGGGATACGGACGCTGCGGGTTTGTTCGGCCAGGGCTTTGAGTACCGCTTGGCGTACCCACCACACGGCGTAAGAGATGAACTTTACGCCGTGGTCGGGATCGAATTTCCGCACCGCCTTGAGCAAGCCCTCGTTACCGATGGCAACCAGCTCCGACAGATCCAGTCCGTGCCCCTGATACTTCTTCACGTAGGAGATCACGAACCGGAGGTTGGCCGTTACCAGTCGCTCCGCGGCAGCGGCATCGCCCTTTTGGGCTTTCCGGGCGAGGCGTCTCTCCTCGGCGCGGTCAGTAATCATCGGGAGTTTCTGAATGTCTTGCAGGTACTGGTCGAAGGCACCCGTCGGGACTGGACGGAAGAAGGGCCGGGGCTTACTCGTCGTTCCAGAAGCCATTACTACCCCTGAGGAAGGGAGTTGGGTTATTTGGCGATTGCGATCAGTGGAGAGGCCAACCGTTGATGTCAGTTGGGAGACCGAATATAGGGGGCAAATAAAGCGCGGTCAAGGAAATTCTTTTTATCCACATCACAAATCGTTCACTGACAACCTGTTGTGAAAACTGTCAACTTTTCCCCATTTCGCCTCTTTTACTTATCCACGTGGAAATATCGTAACACATTTGTTGATAATGTGTTAAGGTGTTGGTTGTGGGGCTGCCGTGTGGAAAAGCCTGTTGGTTAATCCGTGGACAGGCGGGAAAGCACTTTTTGAATTCTGGTCGGATCTGCCGCCACGGTCCACCCGTCACTT
>CAXMUQ010000215.1:0-5530 GCA_964196605.1 uncultured Acidimicrobiia bacterium | reverse complement strand
GTATGAGACCGGCCGCGACCGGTTTCGCCTGGTGGTCACGGCGGTGGATCTCGAGGCCCAAAACCCGGGCTCCCTCTCCGACTCGGCATTGGCGGCCGATCCCAATGCCGCTAACCCGTTCAACGTCGTCCAGCAAACGGGGAAGGATGCCCAGCAGTTGCAGCTGGGCCTGACATGGACGCATCAAACAGGTAAGGGATCGCTGGAGGTCACGGCCTGGGGCCTGGGGCGGAAGCTCACCAATCCTATTCCGGTGGCGGTAATCGACCTCAATCGTAACGCCGCCGGTGCCCGGGGGCAGTGGGATCACGCTTTCCGCTTGGGTGAACGGCAAGGGCGAGTGCTGTTGGGTGTAGAAGCAGCCTATCAGGACGACGACCGGAAAAATTTCGCCAATCAGCAGGGAGTGGCCGGCCAGTTGCGTCTGGATCAGCGCGAGCGAGTGACTAATCTGGCGCCGTTCGTTCAACTTCACGTACCTCTTTCGTCTCGTCTGTTGTTGCTCGGCGGGGTACGCTACGACCGGATCCACTTTCAGTTGGACGACCACTTCACCACCGGCGACCCAGACGAGTCCGGTTCGCGCACGTTGAGTGCCTGGAGTCCGACCCTGGGCGTGTTTTACGATCTTGATCCGGCCATCACCGCGTACGGCAACTATTCCACTGCGTTCGAAACGCCGACCACCACCGAGCTGATCAACCGACCCGACGGTTCAGGCGGTTTCAACCCCGAACTCGAGCCCCAGCGCGCCGAGTCGTTCGAGGTGGGGATCAAGGGCCGGCTGGCCGGCACGGTCGAGTATCAGGTAGCGGTGTACCAGGCGGACGTCACCAACGAGCTCATTCCCTTCGAAGTGCCATCGGACCCGGGCCGGACCTTCTTCGCCAACGCGGGCTCCGCCCGGCACCGCGGCGTCGAGGTTGGTGTCGACTGGCACGCTGCCCGCGGACTGGTTCTCCGGGGGCAATACACGTACACCGACGCGCGGTTCACTGATTTTGCCTTCGGAGGTGAATCATTCGATGGCAACAAGATTCCGGGTGTGGCCCCCAACCGGGCAGAGATCTTGGTGGCGTATGACGCGAGGGGCGGGTGGTACTTGAGCGCCTCCGGGCGCTACGTGGGTGCCATTCCGGTCGACAATGCCAACGATGAGGCGGCGTCAGCATACTTCGTCGGTGACATTCGCCTGGGCTGGCACCGGGTACCAATCGGCTCCACGGCGCTGAGTCCGTTCGTCGGCGTGTCGAATGTTCTGGATCAAGCCTATGTATCCGCAGTAACTCCCAATGCTTTCGGCGGCCGCTACTACGAGCCGGGGCCGGGCCGGGCTGTCTGGCTCGGGTTGGGTTGGTGGTTTGGCGGGAGCGGCAACTAGCGGGCCGACAATTCACGTAGGGGCGACGCATGCGTCGCCCCCCGATGGCTGCACCTCGTACTGGGTCAATATCCTCCCACCGACTCCCGCGCCCGTTCCAAGATGTACCCCTGAATCATGCGCACGTCGTCCTCGTCGAGTGAATCGTCGAAGGGCGGCATCCCGAGACCCTCTCGTACCCCACCGAGCACGATGTCGTTGATCTGTCCGTGAACCTGCGCCGTGGTGCGACGCAGATCCGGCGTAATGCCGCCGCTCACGGCGTCGCGACCGTGACAGGCGAAGCAATAATCCATGAACAGCCGCTTCCCTTCCTCGACCTCCGCGGCCGTGACGACGAGTTCGAAGGTGGGTTCGGCGATCGGAGGCAGCGGCGGCAGGGGGTCGGGGAGGGAAGCGCTCCCGTCGAGAGCGAACACCAAGAGCCGTCCCGGTCCGACGCTTCCTTTGGCTAACCCGGTGTTAATGAGTACCTCCGGTCCACCAAAGCCCGATAGCACTGCGATGTACTGTGTCCCGTCGACGGAGTAGGTCACGGGCGCTGCCATAATCCCGGTCTCGTTCTGGAACTGCCACAGAACTCTCCCATCGGTGGCGCCGTACGCCCGGAACTGGCCGTCCGCGCGCCCCTGGAACACGAGGCCGGCAGCCGTCGACAGCGTCCCGCCACTCAGGGCCTGGGGGTGTTCCACCCTCCACACTTCGCGCTGGGCCACCGGGTCCCATGCGACGAGCCGACCTTTCACCGGCGTCGACTCACCGGTCGTGGGCCCGTCGTACAGGAAGTCGCCCGCTATGTTCAGTTGGCGCTGGTCGTACTCCCAGTCGTCATTCACCGCGTAAAGCATCGAGTGCTCGGTGACCGGGAAGTAGACCAGCCCCGTCTCGGGATTGTAGGACATCGGGTGCCAACTGTGCGACCCTGCCGGCCCGGGCGCGACATGCACGCCTCCCACGAGATCGCGGGCGGCGGGGTTCTCGATCGGCCGCCCCTCGGGAGTGATCCCCGACGCCCAGGTGACGTTGCCGAACGCTTCGCCCGACAGGAACTCGCCGGTCTCGCGATCAATCACATAGAAGAACCCGTTCTTGGGCGCCTGCATGATCACCCGGCGCTCGCGTCCGTCTATCTGGAGTTCGGCGAGCATGAGTGGCTGGGTGGCGGTGTAGTCCCAATTATCGCCAGGCGTGGTCTGGTAGTGCCACACGTACTCGCCGTCCGACGCGCGCACGGCCAGGATCGACGACAGGTAGAGATTGTCGCCGCCGTCCGGGCTCCGCATACGCGAATACCAGGGCGAGCCGTTGCCCACGCCGATGTAGACGAGGTCGAGTTCGGGGTCGTAAACGATAGCGTCCCAGGCGGTGCCTCCTCCTCCGGCCTGCCACCAATCGCCCGACCATGTCTCGGCCGCCGCGGCCATCCATTCACTCTCGTGCCCAACGGCTGGGTCGCCCGGCACGGTGTACGTGCGCCACTCGAGCTCGCCGGTTTCGGCGTCGTAGGCGGAGACGTAGCCACGCACGCCAAACTCCGCCCCGCCGTTTCCAATGAGGACCTTGCCGTCGGCGATTCGCGGCGTGCCGGTGATCGAGTACGCCTTACCCTTGGGTGTTGTCTGAGTCTCCCACGCCAAGTCGCCCGTCTCTGCCGTCACGGCCACCAGCCGGCCGTCGAGGGTCCCCGCGTAGACCTTTCCTTGGTAGAACGCCGGACCGCGGTTCACCACGTCGCAGCACACGTAGCGCGCGTGGCCCCTGTTCACCAGCGGATCGTAAGTCCACTTGTGCTCGCCCGTGGCCGCGTCGAAGGCGTGCATGATGCTCCAGGAGCTGGTCAGGTAGATCACCCCATCCACGACGAGCGGGGTGGCCTCGAGACCGCGGATGGTCGCCATGTCGGCGTACCAGGCGAGCCCCAACCGGTCGAGCGTTTCCATGTTGATCTGGGTCAGGGGGCTGTGTCGCTGCTCTTTGTAGGTGCGGCCGTATGTGAGCCAGTTTGCTTGATCTGTGTCCGCGTCCGCCAGCCGGGCGTCGTCGACCCAGCCGGCTTCTGTGGAGTCGTAACACGCCGCAATCCCGAGAACGAGGGCAAGGTAGGCGGTGGCTGCGAAACCTCCGGCGAGGACGGCGCGGGCGCGACAAGCGATGGGGCAGGGCATGGGTCACTTCTTGTCAGGAGGATCACCCAACTTCGGGAGCGGATCTCAGAATGTCAAACGATCACCAGTGATGGAGCCGCCCCTTATCCTCCTCCTGTCCACCTGTGGTACTGGACCACATATTGATTCATGACCGACCGTCGGGATGAATTACGAGCCGCGTTAGAGGGCCGCTACGAGATCGAACATGAACTCGGCGCCGGCGGCATGGCCACCGTTTACCTGGCCCACGACTCCAAGCACGACCGCAAAGTTGCCGTCAAAGTGTTGCGTCCCGAACTGGCGGCGGTGCTCGGCGCCGAGCGCTTCGTGCAGGAAATCAAGACGACCGCCAATCTGCAGCATCCGCATATTCTCCCATTGTTCGATTCCGGCGAGGCCGACGGGTTTCTCTACTACGTCATGCCGTTCATTGACGGGGAGACGCTGCGGGACAAACTGGATCGAGAAACGCAGCTGGGCATCGACGAAGCGGTGCGTATCACGATGGACGTGGCGGATGCCCTCGATTACGCCCACCGGCAGAGCGTCATTCACCGCGACATAAAGCCGGAGAACATCCTGCTCCACGACGGCCGTCCCATGGTGGCGGATTTTGGGATCGCCTTGGCGGTGAGTGCGGCAGCGGGTGGCCGGATGACCGAAACCGGCCTGTCGCTGGGCACACCCCACTACATGAGCCCCGAACAGGCGACCGCCGAGAAAGATATCACCAATCGGTCGGATATCTATTCGTTGGGCAGCGTGCTCTACGAGATGCTGACGGGGAGCCCACCGCATGTTGGCTCCACCGCCCAGCAGATCGTCATGAAGATCGTGACCGACGAGGCACGCCCGGTGGCGGAGCTTCGCAAGACGGTGCCGCCGAACGTGGCGGCGGTGACAGCCAAGGCGCTGGAGAAATTGCCGGCGGATCGATTCGCGACGGCGTCCATTTTCGCCGAAGCGTTGGCCAACCCCGCGGCGACACCACTGACTACCACAGCTACCGGTACTTCGGTACGACTGACGTCGAAAGCATTTGGACGTCTCATCACTGCGTTCGCGATGGGTGCCATGCTGGTGTGGCTGGTGAAGCCGTCGGCAACGGCTTCCGGGAGGTATGACGTGGGACTCCCGCCAGACGCGCCGATGGTGATGCACGACTGGTCTCTGGCAATGGCGGTAGCGCCGCAGGGAGACTTCATCGTGTATCGTGCCGGATCTGATACCGCACCGTACCTCCGATATCAAAGTCTCGTGGATACCGTGAGTTTCGCGATTGCCGGCACGGAGGGCGGAACGGGCCCGGCGGTGTCGCCTGATGGCGAGGCGCTCGTCTTTCTGACACGTCAGGCCCTGAACATTGTTCCGGTAACAGGCGGCGGCGTCCGAACGATCGCTGACGTTGATGATCCAATCAGCGTTCACTGGTTATCAGACTCGCGTATCCTACTCGATGATCGGGATGGACAATTGCTGCGCTGGTTTGACGTCGAAACCGGTCAGGAAGAAATCGAACACGTGAGACGCTGTCTCATGCCCCAGCAGTTCCCGGGGAATCGAGTGCTGTGTGGAGGTGGGGGATCGCTGTATGCCCGCGTGCTCGACCCCGACCGCACGACTGAACACTTCGTACGAATCGGTCAGGGAGGGGGGATCGATTCAGCGCCGTATCTGCGGGGTGGAGACTTCCGGCTGGTGGATGACGGCTATCTACTCTACATGTCCATTGACGGTGACCTGCGCGCGGTGCTGTTCGATCCCAAGTCTCTCGAAGCTGGGCATCCGGTCACCCTCATCCAGGGCGTTCGGCGGCAAGCCTATAGTGGCATTGGTCAGTTTGGTGTGAGTGCCGATGGCACCCTCGCCTTCGCATTTGGTGTGAACGGTGACGTCGGGCGCTTGGTATCCTGGAACGAGGGTGGGCAGCCGACTCTGCTGCTGAATGAGTCGGCCATGTTCCTACGCTACGATATCTCTCCCGATGGGCAGCAACTCGCGG
>CAXMUQ010000214.1:0-5363 GCA_964196605.1 uncultured Acidimicrobiia bacterium | reverse complement strand
CTGCTCCATCGTCACGCCGTCCTTCACGCGAGTCACAACCGTCAGCCAGGCCGCGTCGCGCGAGGCCTCCTGGAAGTTGCTTGGGAGCACGGCCCACACGTCGATGTCGGTCGGCATGCCCGCGTCCTCGGGCAGGTAGATGCTGAAGTCGGGCGGCAGCACCCCGACCACGATGGACGCGCCGCCGTCGATGTACACGGTCTGGCCCACCACGCCGGGATCGGCGCCGAAGCGCCCGCGCCACAGGCCATGGCTCAGCAGCACGTGTCCCGGGGGCAATTCGGCGTTGGGATCGCTGAACACCGCCGGGTCCATCGGTGCCTCGTCGGCGGGCTCGAAGTTGCGGCCGATCAGCGGACTCACACCCAGGATGTCGAACATGTTGGCCGTGGCCCAGGCCGCGGTGATCTCCTCGGCGCGGCCGTCACCGGTCAGTGCCCCGCTCATGGCCACCGCGCCGGCGAAGCCTTCGAACAGACTGGTCTCGTTGCGATAATCGATGAAGTCCGGCCCCGACACCAGCGCTCGCGGTTGGTTGGTGATCTGGGTCCACACCAAGGCCAGCTCTTCGGGGTCCTCATAGGGCAACGGCCGGAACAAGACCGCGTTGGCCACACCGAAGATGGCCACGTTGCTGCCGATCCCGAGCGCCAGCGTCGCCACCACGACCAGGGTGAACCCGGGACGCCGAGCGAAGGATCGCAGCGCGTATCGAATGTCCTGTAGCAATACGCTCATGGAATGCTCCGGAATGTTGTTGCCGGCGGCGTTCTTGGAGAACCCAAGATTCCGCGGTTTTGGGATACCGAAAATAGGCCGAAGTTAGCAGTCGCGCCAGCCCTACCCGGGTCGATCCCGGGCCCACGGAATATTAGGAGAATCCCGCCCAGCTTAGGTCGCTAGGCGGGATTCGTTTGTTACAGAAGCTGGCTTCAGGCCTGGATTGTCTTGTTGGTTATGAGCCTTACTGGTCCTGCTTCTCGTCGAGTCCGTACTGCTCGTTGATCGCGTCATAGGTGGGCTGAATCACGTCGCTCATGTCGTATTTGCCACCTGCAATCATATCCGAATACGGGATTCTGAGACTTGGGTCTGGCACCTGCGGCGCCTCTGTGGCCGGAGGCGGCCACACGGCTTCATCGACAACCGCCATGCGCACGCGAATATCGTCCCTGGTGATGTTCCACACCATGTAGTCGATGGAGAGACTCAGCGGACCGTCGTACGTCGTCCGGATGCGATCATTGATCCCCGACTGGGTGTCGAAGTCATTGAAGAAATGATAGGCCACGGCCATCCGTGGCTTGATGAGCGACATCATTTTGCCAAACGCTTCCGGTGCGGTGTGGATCTGGGTCGCTACCGCGAGTGCGCCTTGTGGGGTGAATCCAAACTTGGTGATCATGTCCGGCACTGTAATGAAGCACTCGTGAATTGCCAGGTCGGCATCCTTGGCGTACTCCGCAAACCACTTGTTCGGATAGGTATCGCCTCCGAACACGAACTTGAAATCGTTCCACTCGACGATGAAACTCACCGGACCGTCCAGGGAGTGGATGGCGGGAATCGAGCGAATGGTCACGCCGTTGTCCTGATAGACGATGCCGTTCACGGCCGCGTAGTCGAACTCGGTGACCTCGAAGTGGTATCCCCGCGGATCGGTGATTCCCGCGCGGCCATCGACGTCCCAGGTAAGCGCCTTGAACAGGTGGTCCAGCGCGTACTGCGTGCCTCGTTCCGGTGTGTCGCCGTTTGGTCCCCACACGCGCAACGGTTTCTGGCGGCCGGAAAGCGCGCCACCGATAAACAGCGCATCCAGATCACCGAAGTGGTCGGTATGCAGGTGGCTCAGGAACACCTTGTCGAGGTAATTGTAGGGGATCTGCAGGGCAGCAATGCGCTCATTCGATCCGGTCCCGACATCAAACAGAAATTTGTCGCCGTTCCCCAGTTCCAGCAGCCAGCACGACGCCGCTTGCTTGGGACGCGCCGTGGGCATGCCCGTGCCACATGCTATCAGCCGCATTTCGTCCGGCCCGAGGTCCTCGCTGTTAGGCGCATAGAAATCGCGGTCGCGCGCCGCGACGGGTGAGAATTGTGACGGACTCTGCGACGCGAACGACTCGCCGATGAGGCCGGCCGTTCTTGCTTCGCGTCCGTCCGAGTGCCCCCATTGATACACCGTGCCGGCAACTAGGGTGACTGACAGTGCGATAAGCACTCTCTTCGCCGTGGTCATGATGCTGCTCCTCGTGTGAGGGTCTGGTCTGGTTACTGATCAGCCAGTATTGGCAAATATATGGTATTCACGGCTAAACGTGCTGATCGACAAGAATCGGGTTCCCATCCGGGTCGACTGCGGTGAAACTCGCCGGACCGGTAGTTGTTTCGTCGGCTTCCGACGTCAGCTCCACACCTTCCGCTTTCAACCGCCGCTGTAGCTCGCGAACGTCGTCGAATGAATCGAGCGTGCCTGCGTTGCTATCCCACCCCGGATTGAAGGTCAATATGTTCTTTTCGAACATACCCTGAAAAAGACCGATCGCGTGATCGCCGTTCTTCAGGATCAGCCAATTCTGCGAGGCATCGCCGGCGAAGACTATGAAGCCGAATTTCTCGTAAAATACCCTCGATGCTTCAAGGTCTTTCACCGCCAAGCTGATTGAAAACGTGCCGAGTTCCATGGTTAGTTCCTTAGAAGTAGGGGACTCATCGATCCGACCAAACCGCCAACTCATTGCCGCTGGGATCAGTGAAATGAAAGCGTCGTCCACCCGGAAATTCGAATATGTCCTTGACGATCTGCCCACCGCTCTCACGGATTTGGGTCAGGACCTCGGCCAAGTCGGTTGAATAGAGTACCACCAGTGGGCCGCCGGCGGTCACCTCCGACGCCACCGTAAAACCGCCTGCCATTCGACCGTCCGTGAAGCTGGTGTAGTCCGGACCGTAGTCCGTGAAATCCCAACCAAAGACCTCTGAGTAGAAACCCTTGGTCTCCTCGATATTCGTGGTCAAGAATTCTATGTAGTCCACACGACGGTCCTGATTTTCCTGGCTCATGAGTCCGTCTCCATCTGAGGTTTCCACAGACTCGCCCGGCATGGTGTCCCGACCGGTGTCGGTACCTTCACCACATGCCAACAAAGCAAGTATGGTACACGTCAACACGCATCGAACGGTGATAGGTGACGCCATGATCGAGGATACCTCTCAACGAAGTGGTGTTGTGCCTCACCCTCCACATCCCATATCGCTTCCACTGTACTGACAGCGGCCTGAGCCGGCAAGAGCACCCAGCGGCAGTATATTTGTTAAGCTGTCTGACGCAGCGAACAAGAAAGGCTCAGATTTCACATGGCTGAACGCGATCCCGAGGTTCTCAGCGAGCAAGAGGCAGCCCGGCTGTGGGAACGGGCCGCTCGGCTTCAGGCCGAGGCCGCGGGGAAAGTCGAACCACCCGCCGTCCATGACGAGTCAACGCCGTCCTCGGGGTATGCGCTGGCGCACGTGCGTTCCGCCGCCCTGGAGGCCGGCATCGGCACCGAATTCGTCGACGCCGCGCTGGCCGACCTCCGTGTGGAGCGGGCCCACCCACCGGCGGAGAAGAGCACTAGCCTTGCCAGGAGATTCCTGAATCATCCGCCCGATACCATTACTGCCCGGCGGGTCATCGAAGCTACGCCACAGGAGGTGCTCTCTGCCATGGAGGCCGTGTTTCCCGGCGAGCCTTTTCGATTGACGTTGACCGATCAGCAGGGTGATCCGCTCGACCGAGGAGTACTGGTGTTCGATATTCAGGGAACCACTACCCTCCTGCTCCAGGGAGGATTCGCCTTCGAGACCAGAGAAGCCGGGCTTCGGCAGGTATTCGTCTCCCTGCGGTCGATCGAGGGATCCAAGTCCTCCTGTGAAATGACGATGCACAGCCCGGTGACGTCACACAACCTGGGACTCGGCATCGGGCTGATCGTCTCGGCCCTCGGCGCCGGTTTGGGGGGCTTCGCCATCGGTGCGCTGGGATTGGCCGCCGGGGTTGGACCCCTCGGTGCGGTCGCGGGCGTTCTGGTAGGCGCCGGCCTCGGAGTGAAGGGATATCGAGCCTTGTACCGTTACGCCCTGCGCCGAGGAGGAAAGGCACTCCAAGGACTCGTCGGTGCGGTGGCCGTTCGGGCCAAAGGTGTCTGGGGAGGCAGTTAAGGCCCACCAAACGGGCCTCGCTGCTTGTAGCGCGCGTCCGGTTGACAGTCACATCTTGACAATCAAGTGTTAGGTGCCCATGTTGTCCCTCGTCTTCTTCGCGGAAACGACTCATGGCCCAATCCAACACCGATGTCATCCAGGGAACGCTCGACATGCTGATCCTGAAGACCCTCAGCCTCACTCCGCTGCACGGCTACGGGATCACCAAGCGCATCGAGCAGGTGTCGCGAGACGTCTTCAAGGTGAACCCCGGGTCACTGCTTACCTCGCTTCGGCGGCTTCAGCGGGCGGGATGGATCGAGTCCACATGGCGGCAAACGGAGAACTCCCGGCGGGCTAAGTACTACTCGCTGACCCGGGCCGGCGAACGGCGGTTGGAAGCTGAGACCGAAGACTGGCGGCGGCGGTCCCTAGCCATGGGACGGCTTCTTGGGGCGGAGGGCTAGGCCGATGTGGCTATGGCGGCAGATCACCCAGGGAATCCGGTCCCTCTTGAGGCGTGAGGAGACTGATCGGGAACTGGCGGATGAGGTGCAACACTACATGGCGGAGGCTGAGGCCGAGCTGGTAGCGGGTGGCGCCACCTCGGAGGAGGCCCGACGCGCGGTGCGTTTGCGATACGGGGCTGACCTCCCTGTCCTGGAAGAGGTAAGGGGATACGGTTGGGAGAACACCGTGGAAACGCTGTATGCTGATCTCCGGCTCGCGCTACGACGACTTAGGAGAAGTCCCGGCTTCACCACGGTGGTCGTGCTCACTCTGGGCCTGGGAATCGGGGCGGCCACGGCGATCTTCAGCGTGGCGAGCCCCGTGCTCTTCAGGCCACTCACGTACCCAGAGGCAAACCGCATCTTGGCGGTGTCGAGTCGATCGGTTGACGGCTCAGCGGTCCAGCTGACGTTTGGCACCTTCCGTGAGCTGTCAGAGCGGAGTCGAGCGTTCGAGGCCATCTCGGTATTCAAGCCGTGGCAGCCTACGCTGACGGGAGCCGAGGAACCTGAGCGGCTCGCGGGCCAGCGCGTGAGCGCCGGCTATTTCGATGTTCTTGGAGTAGCGCCTGCGCTGGGTCGCGGATTAGATGCCTCGGCGGACAGGCCCGGCGGTGCCAACCTGGTACTCCTGAGCGACGGTCTGTGGCGACGAAGGTTTGGATCCGACCC
>CAXMUQ010000213.1:0-5143 GCA_964196605.1 uncultured Acidimicrobiia bacterium | reverse complement strand
CCGCAACTGGCGGGCGGCCTCGTGTTCGGCATCGGGTTCGTCATGGGCGGTCTCTGTCCCGGCACCTCGTGTGTCGCCATGGCCAGTGGCCGGCTCGACGGCCTGGCGTTGGTCGGCGGCATGTTGGGCGGCATCCTCCTCTTCAACGAGCTGTTCCCCATCCTGGAGCCGTTCTACCACTCCACACCCAGGGGTGACTTCACCTTCCCCGCTCTGCTCGGCATTTCCCCCGGCACCGCCGTGTTCCTCCTGGTTGCCCTCGGCCTGGCTGCCTTCGTAGCGGCGGCCCGGTTCGAAGCCATTCGAGCCTCCCGGAAATGACCCCGGACCCGGACCCCCGGGACTCCCGATTACACGCCGGTCTGCTAGGAATAGCCCTGATACTGGGCACCCTGGCGCTCCTGGTTGACAGCTCCGAGCACTCCGAGGAAGATTTGGAGAGCCGCACCAGCGCGATCGACTTGGCCCAGTGGCTCCATGACCGTCAGCCGGGACTTCGCGTCGTCGACCTACGATCAGAGGCCGAGTACCAGGAGTACCACCTGCCGCAGGCCAAGCGATTCACCACGGAGGAGTTCCTGGCCTCCCCGGATAGCACGGGATCCTCACTCATCGTCGTGTACGGATCCGGCGACGGTTTGGCTGCGGTGACTGCGGGTAAGGCCCACGAGGCCGGATACGACCAGGTATATTTCCTGGCAGACGGTGTTGGGGAGTGGATGGCGGAGGTTCTCCGGCCCATACTCGACACCAGCGGGACCTTGGAACAACGAGCGGAAGTCGAACGGGTTGCGGCCTTGAGTCGGTACTTCGGTGGCAGACCACGATTCGGCAAACAGACTGATGATAGCGCGGCGGTGCCCCTGGCCCGGCCGCGGAGAGGATGTGGCATTTGATATCTCCCCCTGCCGGCGCTGACCGGTTCGAGACCCTGCGCCGGGAAGAGTTCAGCCGCCTGGACGCCGGTAACCACGTCTATCTCGACTATACCGGGAGTGGCCTGTACGCCGAGTCCCTGATACGCGCGTACGCCGAGTATCTCCAAAACAACCTGCTGGGCAATCCACACTCGGAAAACCCGTCGTCCCTGGCGGCCACGGGACTGGTCGAACAGAGTCGCCGCCAGGTACTGGACTTCTTCGACGCCGATCCGGATGAGTACTGCGTCTGCTTCACGGCCAACGCCAGCGCGGCGCTTCGACTGGTGGGTGAAGCGTATCCCTTCAAGGAGGGATCACGCTTCCTCCTCTCGGAGGACAATCACAACTCGGTGCACGGCATCCGGGAATACGCCGAACAACGCGGCGCCGCCATCGAATACCTCTCGATCGACGCCGAGCTTCGGCTAACGCCATCCGGCCTGGCAGAGGCAACCCCGGTTCACCAGGCTCCGCCAAGCTTGTTCGCCTTCGCTTCGCAATCGAATTTCTCGGGAGTGAAGTGCTCCCTCGATTGCATTGCCGAGGCCAAGGCTCTGGGATACGACGTCGTCCTTGATGCGGCCGCGTTCGTACCCACCAACACCCTCAGTCTCCGCCAGGTCCACCCGGACTACGTCTGTGTGTCGTTCTACAAAATGTTCGGTTTCCCCACAGGCGTGGGCGCCTTGATTGTGCGGCATGAAGCGCTAGAGAAACTCGAGCGCCCCTGGTTTGCCGGTGGTACGGTCGAGTTCGTGTCGGTACAAAACCGAGTACACCGGCTGGTGAGGACGGTGGAGGCCTTCGAGGACGGCACGCCCAATTTCCTGAGCCTCGCGGCCATTCCCGCTGGGCTGGACTTGCTGACCGATATCGGCATGGATCGAATCCACGACCATGTCTATGGATTGATGGCCACCATGCTGGAGGGAATGCTCCAGTTGCGGCACCCGAACGGGTCGCCTCGCCTCCGGCTGTACGGCCCACACGACATGAAGGACCGGGGCGCTACGGTGGCGTTCAACGTCTTGGATGCCGACGGCGAGGTTGTCTACCACGACCAAGTGGTGCAGCTGGCCGGACAGTCCAACATCTCATTGCGCGGCGGCTGTTTCTGCAACCCCGGCGCCGCGGAAGCGGCCTTCGATTTCGAAGCCGACCGCACCATGCAGTGCCTCCAGACACTCCCGCCTGGTGAGTTCTCCCCCGCCCGCCTGTCTCACTGCCTCGGCGACCTGGCCGTCGGCGCCGTCCGCGCATCCCTGGGAATGGCTAGTAACTCCGCGGACGTGGAGCGGTTGCTGGCCTTTTTGGCCAGCGACCTCAAGGCACAGGTGCCCGCCGGAGCTGCGTTTACCGCTAGCGGGCCTTAAAGAGGGGAAAAAGGGCTAAGAGGGAAAAAAGGCTAAGCTTGTGATTTTGCACACGCCCCTGGCTGTCAAGCTACCGCCCACTACCGTCCTTACCGCCTGACCGCCCGCCTCTCCCCGTTTCCAACCATCCAGGCATCGGAACCATCCTAAAGAAATACGCCTTTCCCGGAGACATACCCATGGGCTCTCTTTGGCAGGACATCCGTTTCGCAACCAGGGCCCTGGTCAAGCGCCCCAAATTCGCCGCCTTGGCGGTGGCTACGATCGCACTCGGTATCGGTGCCAACACGGCCATTTTTTCCATTGTGAATGCGGTGCTCCTTTCGCCGCTGCCGGTGGACCAGCCTGAGAGATTGGTGCTACCACGCATCTACGCCCCCGTCACCGAATTCCGTATCTCGATGTCGATACCCAACTTTCGCGACTGGCGCGAAATGAACCGGTCGTTCGAAACGTTTGGGGCCAATCGTCAGGTCTCACGCACGCTGACCGGAGGCGACCGGCCGGAGATCGTCACCACCCGCTGGGTTCTGGGTGATTTCTTCGAGACGTTGGGAGTGCAGCCGGCCATGGGCCGCTGGATAGCCTCGGATGAAACGTGGGAGGGCGCCGACCCGGTAGCCGTGGTCACCCACGGATTTTGGCGGCGCCGGCTGGGGGCCGAAACAGATCCCTTGGGCCAAACACTTATGCTCGATGGCCAAGCGTTCACCATCATCGGGGTCATGCCACAGGAGTTCGTATTCCCCTCGGCCAGCACGGAAATCTTTCTCCCAATGGGCTTCTACTCCCAATCGATGTGCTGGGATATTCGAGGGTGCTCACAGGGATCGTGGGCCGTGGGCCGGCTCAAGTCGGGGGTGACGATGGCCATGGCCCAAGCCGACATGGACCGGGTGCACAGTGAACTCGAAGAGCGTGAAGGAGCCAAACAAGCCCGGCTGGAAATGGAAAGCCTGACCGATTCCTACGTCGGCGACGTGAGCAACCAGATCTGGATTCTAATGGGGGCGGTGGCCTTCGTCCTGCTGATAGCCTGCGCCAACGTGGCCAGTTTGCTGCTGGCCCGGGGCGAGGGACGCCGTCGGGAAGTCGCCGTTCGCGCTGCCTTGGGAGCCGGCCGGCGCCGCATGGTGCAGCAACTCCTCACGGAAAGCCTGGTATTGGCCGTAGCCGGTGGCCTCATCGGCGTGGGTCTCGGGTACGTAGGGTTGCAGCTCCTGGTCCCGGCCTTGAGTGACAGTCTGCCATCCGTCATGGTTGGCCAAATCGGCCTGGACCCGATGGTCCTGACATTCACACTGGCGGTCACGGTATTGGCCGGAGTGCTGTTCGGTATCGCCCCGTCGTTCAGGGTTTCCAGCAGCCAACTCACCGTAGACCTCAAAGAAGGTGGCCACGGAACGGCCGGTCGCAGCAGGCACCGGCTTCGCTCAGCGCTGGTAGCCAGTGAAGTGGCTCTATCCCTGGTGCTGTTGGTGGGCGCGGGGCTCATGATGCAGAGCCTGGGACAACTTCAATCCGTCGACAAGGGCTATGATGGCGCCAACGTTTTCACCGCGTCGATTCCCTTGCCACGGTTCCGCTACGAGGACAAGACCGCCATCTGGGATTTCTACGACCGCTTGGGCGAGCGAGTCGCCGCGCTGCCGCAGGTCGAAGCGATGGCCTTCTCGAACTTGGTGCCGCTGCAAAGCAACTCGTGGGAACGGAGTATCTGGCCCGAAGGCGTCCCCACGGACGACCCCGAAATCCGCTTCTCGGTTCTGTTCCACATGGTGTCACCCCGGCACTTCGAAGTGCTGGGCATTCCGCTGCTTCGCGGCAGGCTGTTCACCGACGCCGACCGGGACGGGGGCGATCGGGTGGCCATCATCGACGAAACCATGGCAGAGAAGTTCTGGCCCGATGAGGATCCCATCGGCAAGCGTGTAACGTTCGAGACCGAAGCGATGGACGATCACGACGCGTCGGAAGTCCGCATCTACCGAACGGTGGTTGGCGTGGTGAAGAACGTGCGCCACTACGAACTCGAGAGCCCGTCCCGCATTCAATTGTATATCCCCATGGCTCAGAGTGGCCGCAGCTGGACCACCGCCATGACCCTGTTGGCCAAGACGTCTGGTGATCCGCTGACCCTTAGTAGTGCGGTATGGCGGGAAGTCCAAGCCCTGGATTCGGACGTACCCCTCCGGGACATCAATACGGCCGAAGGCTACGTGCGGGAATCCATGGCCGGGACCGCCGTAGTCAGCACCCTGCTGGCGGTGTTCAGTGGCTTGGCCCTCGTCATGTCTGCCATCGGAATATTTGGGGTCATGTCGATGTCCGTAGTACAACGCCTCCGAGACATCGGTATCCGCATGGCCCTCGGCGCCACCGGCGGAGACGTGGTGCGCATGGTCGTCGGCCAGGGCCTGGTCATCACACTGATCGGCATCGGGATCGGATTGGTCGCGGCGCTGGCGCTGACGCGCCTCATGACCAGCATGCTGTTCCAGGTGGCCCCGATTGAGCCCCTCACGTTCTCGGCAGTCTCCGTATTCCTTATCTTGGTGGCCTTGGCAGCGGCCTATCTCCCGGCCAGACGGGCTACTCGAGTCGATCCGGTGATCGTCCTAAAGGAGGAATAGAAAAGACTAAGAAGGCTAATACGGCTAAGAGACTCTCTTTTCCCTCTTAGCCCTCTTAGCCCTCTTAGTCCTCTTAGCCGTCTTAGCCCTTTAGTTGTCCCTGGAACCCCGGACGCGCATCGGCCATTATAGGGGCAACCATCGCTTGGAGCACCCGTGTCCGTCCCCACCAAACCCAGCGTCCCTCCGTCAGCCGAGGCCCTCCCGGGGCGCTCGA
>CAXMUQ010000212.1:0-8648 GCA_964196605.1 uncultured Acidimicrobiia bacterium | reverse complement strand
GGAGTTGATCGGGAGGGTTCGTCTGTCACGATGATGACAAGATAGCCACCGCGACGGATGGGTCAGTAGAGACCCTGTTCCTGGAGGCACTGCACCAGGTTCTCTGCTTGGAACGGAGGACGGTCGGGACCGCGATTGTTTTCCAGCACCAACAGCATGAAATCAATATTCGGCCGGGTATAGAGTTCGCTGCGCAGTAGATAGCCGGCGGCGAGGCAATTGGCGTCGTACTCCATATAGATCGCTTCCGGAGCCTCGTCGATGGCGCGCAGCGCCGGGTGCTGCAGCATGTTGTGGGCGCACTCGTGATAGTACAGGAACCTGCGCCACAGCTCATGCTCCTGCAGCATCGCGGGATCGATCACGATGAACGGATTCCCGGAGTCGTCCAGGTTGGAAACGCTCCGGACGCCGACCACCGCAAACTCCTTCACTACTGTCACGACTGGCACACCGCCGTAAGCGCTACAGCCGTGAAACTCCAAGGCCTCAGCCAGGCTGGGCCACACGTCGCCGGTCGTGGGCGGCCAAGTACCACCGACCACGGGGTGGCCAGTGGTTAGAGCCTCGGGACCACCAGGATCGGAGCCGCAGGAGACCAGCAGGGCCGTGGCCAGTAAGGCCGCGGCCACGGGGCGGACTGGGAGGTGGAAGGGAATCATCGGGAGGGAGACGAATGGCGCGCGGGCGGGTGCACGACTGGTGGCGGGGGGCTACCAGCCACTAGCCACCAGCCACCAGCCGCTTCTCCCCTACCCCGATCTCCTCGAGAAACCTCTCCCCCCCCGCCGGCTTCCCATTCCGCACCTCGGCTCTCGTCAACACCAACCGGTCCCGCGCCCTCGTCATCCCCACGTACAGCAACCGGCGGGCTTCTTCGATTTCAAGTTGGATACGTCTCTCGGTGGCCTGGTACCCCGGGAAGGTGTAGTCCTCGACGCCGACGATGTAGACCCTTGAAAATTCCAGCCCCTTGGTGGAGTGGATGGTGAGCAGGCTCACGCGGTTGGGGTCGCCTTCGACGCCATCCGAGGTGGAAAGGGCCACGCGTTCGAGCAGGTGTTCGATCTCCTGGTCCAGTGTGTCGCCGGTGGTTGCCTCGAGCAGGCCCATGAGCCTGTTCATGGCCGAAGGATACCGTTCGCGGGCGGTGCGCGCGGCCCGAATCCGGGTCACCAACTTCCAACCACCCAACCGATCGATAATGTCCTCCACCGGGATGGCCGAGTCTTTGAAGAGCGCCTCTCGCTCGGCCGAATAGTGGTCCAGAGAGTCGCTGTAACTGCCAAGTACCGCCGGTCTGGCGGCATCGAGCAACACCTTGGCCTCACCCGCGTCCGTCCGACCCTCGAGCGCCAACGCCATACCGAGATAGTCGAGCACATTGACCAACGCCGACCGGCGGGCGCGTGCCTCTTTCTGCGCCAGGAGATGCTGGGTGACCGCAGCGAGGGTCTCGGCGTCGTCGAGGGCGTGGTGGGCCCGCCCCGTTTCGATGCCGAACCGGGTTGCCAGGTCGCCCAGTTTGGCGCTACCGGAGAACAGCGACCGGGCCAGCGGGAGCGTGTCGAAGAACGTCATCTCATCGATACCGGGCAGCCCGGACGCCGCGCGCCGGAGGACCGGGACGTCGAATCCGTGTGCGTTGTGGGCCACCAGCAGGTCTTGCCCAACGAACGACACGAACGACGGCCATACGTCCTCGAATACCGACTGATCAGCCAGATCCTCCGCCCGGTATCCGTGCACCTCCGTCGCCTTGGCGGCGATGGGTACGGTAGGGCGGACCAGAGAGTGGAACCGGTCGACGATCTCGCCGTGTTCGACCCGGACGGCGCCGATCTCGACTACGCCGCAGGTATCGGTATCGTTGTCGGTCGTCTCGAGGTCGAAGCACACGAAATTGGACAACCCCGTGTCGAGGCGACCGGCCACCACCAGCTGCAGAGCCTTGAACGACCGGATAACCACTCCGAGCTCGTCGGCATCGATGATCAGGTCGTCCGCATCCGGAACTGAATCATCGACCAGATAGCGGACTGGGCACTGGAGACCGGCGCCGATGACCAACCGGCGGAGGGCAATCTGCAAACCGTTGCCGTGTGATATCCAAATGGGACGATTCCGGTCCATGGCACCTTGAAACGCATCGGCCAGTCGACACGTTGCCGGGTCGGCTGCAGGGTCGGACAGTTCCTCGTACCGCTCTTCCAACGGATTGCGGTACTTGCCCACGCGTTGGGACAGGAGTTCCTCCACCAGAGGCTCGAGCCGGTCGTGCGTCTGCGCCAGGGCGGCCAGGTTGCCGATGTGATACACGAAGCGCCAGGCCTTCTTGGTATCGGGATCCTCCCGTGGCCGGCGCTGAGCGTAGGCGTGCATGGCGCCGAAAAAATCGAGGTCGCCGTCACGGAACCGGGCGCGGACGTCTTCCACCAAGTGGCGCGGCAACAACCGTTCGGCAAAGACCTCGACTAGAACGGGATCGTCGGGCCGGGCAATGATCCGGAGCGACGCCATCACGTAGGCGATAACGTCATCGTCCTTCATGGCCCGGCCACGGGGGAGCCGGCAGGGAACGCCGGCCTGAACGAAGCGCTTCTCGAGTTCCTGGCCGGTTTGGTGGTACCGGTAGAGCACGGCGCGCTCGCCCCAATTTTCCGAACCGTGGTGGTGGTCGGCCTGGATGTCCTGCAACAGCCAGTCGGCCTCGGCCGAGTCGTCGGGGAATCGGTGCACCTCTACGTCATGGGCAGACTCGCGGTGTGCCACCAGTTCCTTGTCGAACAGGGATGGGTTACGGCTGATCAGGCGGCGGGCCGCCGCAAATATCTGTGACGAACATCGACGATTCTCATCCAGCACGATGGGTTGTTCGATTCCAAACTCGTCACGGAACCGAGCCAGCACCTTGGGTTCGGCGCCGCGCCACGAGAAAATGGACTGCTCGTCGTCACCCACGGCGAAGATGCTTCGATGGTCCCCCGCCAAGCGGGCGACGATATCGAATTGGGTGGGGTCGAGATCCTGAAATTCGTCGACCAGCACGTGGTCGAAGGCGCTAGCGATCTCCCTGGCGACATCCGGGTGCTCGCGGAACAAGGTACCCGTCCGGGCGATGATGTCGTCGAAGTCGACCATGTTCCTGGTGGCGAGCATCTCCTCATATCCACGGAACACCGTTTCGTCTTCGGGCGTAAGATCGTAATCCTGCAGTCGGCGCCGGCTGAACAGTGTAAGCATCTGACCATGCCGACGCTGGGGCACCCGCAGACGGCTGAGGACGGTCTTTTGATAGGCTTCGTCCCCCACGCCGAACCCGGCCGCCAATCCCACACTCTGCCCGTGGTCGCGGAGGAAGGTGAGACACAGGGAATGGAGGGTACCGCGGCACACGTCCTCAGCCGTGGCGCCGACGGTGTCCTTTAGGCGAAGGGTGATCTCTTCGGCGGCCTTGTTGGTGAACGTCACCGCACAAATCCGCCGCGGATCGGCCCCATGCTCAATAAGATGGCGGATCCGGCGAATGAGGCAAAAAGTCTTGCCTGCTCCGGGGCCGGCGATGACCAACACGGGCTCGGGCCCAGCCTCGATAGCGCTGTGCTGGGCGGCGGAGGGAGCGTGGGTTGACGACATAATAGGAAAGGTCGACGAAGCGGGAGCAAATTACAATCGGTGCGGAATGGGATTTGGGGATTCCGTCATTTCGGGAATCTGAAATTATCTGATTGGCCTCGGCCATGAGCCCCAATCCCACATTTTCGGATTCCCGGAATCCCGGAATCGGCGGCCAGCCGTGAGAACGGGCACAGCGTCACCCACGGGCTACATTATCGGTATGCTCACCAACCCCAGCTACCCAGCCACTGTCGCATGAGCCAGCTGTCCCGGTTGGATCATCTAGTCTACGGCACCCCCGATATCGAGGATACCGTGGACCGGCTCGAACGCCAGACCGGTGTCCGGGCGGCAGCAGGCGGCCAGCACCTGGGGCGCGGCACCAGGAACGCGCTAATGGCGTTGGGTCCCCGCGCCTACCTGGAAATCCTGGGCCCGGACCCGGAGCAACCCGAACCAGACGAGCCGCGCTGGCTGGGCATCGACGATCTCGACACCCCAAGGTTGATCACTTGGGCGGCCACGGCATCCCCGCTCGCCCCGTTTGTGGAGGAGGCCACGGCCCGAGGGATAAGCCTCGGTCGGGTCCAGCCGGCCCATCGGCGTCGGCCGGACGGAGTCGATCTCCATTGGGAATTGACCGACCCGTCTGTCATGCTGGCCGGCGGACTGGTACCGTTCTTCATTGATTGGGGATCAGGCCCGCACCCGGCGGATACTGCACAGGGAGGAGTGACCGTCACGACTCTTCGGGCGGAGCACCCGGAGCCTGATGAGGTAGAGAGCCTGCTCCAAGCTCTCGATCTCGACATCGAGGTAAGACACAGCCAGCGGCCGGCACTGGTAGCCATTCTCGAATGCCCCAAGGGAACTGTGGAATTTCGGTAACCCGCACCCAAGGCACAGTGGAGTCACATGTCCTCAGCGGCTTTCACCATCCGTCCAGCCACCCGCTCGGACATCGCCATCCTCGAAGCTCTGGTGGAGCGCTCGATCCGCGGTCTGGCGGCCGGTCACTATGATTCCGATCAGATCGACAGCTCACTGCGATACCTGTACGGCATCGACAGCCAACTGGTCGACGATGGCACGTATCTGGTCGTGGAACACGACCGGGATGTGGTCGCGTGCGGCGGATGGAGTTGGCGGCGAACGCCATTCGGGAGCGATAGGGCTGCGGAGGTCCGCGACGCGGCACACCGAGAGCCGGGGAAAGATGCTGCAGTCATCCGCGCTTTCTACGTCGAGCCACACTGGACTCACCGGGGGATCGGCCGGCTGATTCTCGATGCCTGTGAACGAGCAGCACGTGCCGGAGGATTCGATCGCTATGAGCTGACGTCCACCGCGATGGGCGTGGCGTTCTATGCCGCCTGCGGCTATCGCGAGATCGAACCCGTCGACGTCACCTTGCCCGACGGGGTAGTCCTGCCGCACGTCTACATGATCAAGACTTGACCGGCTAGAACCTCGACGCGGTCAGCTCCACGTCGGCGTCCGCCCACGCGTCCTGGAACCGGGCCCACGCAGCAGCCGCCTCGGCGGACTTCCCTTGTTCCTCCAACGCGGTGGCCAACCCGAACAGCGACCAGCCGTTCTCGCGGAAGCGGTCTAGATCTTCGCGATACGTCCGCTCGGCGTCAGCCGGACGTCCAGCCTCGAGCAACGCCCGTCCCAGTGAGTGACGGATGGGGTAATACCACAGTGGCGGCTCCTCGTACAACATGCCGTCCTCGAGTGCCACAGCCGCGGCGAAGTGGCCCACCGCGTCTTCGGCTGAGCCGCCGCGCAGAGCGATTTCCCCGGCAAGAACGTGGGCGGTGATGGCCGGCACGGGGTTGCTGGCCGGGTCGCTGTCGGCGGCAAGGGTGGCAATGAGTTCGAGGACCTCGTTGGCCTGCTCCAAGCTGCCCTGAGCCGCGAAAGCAACACCCCGGGCGTACCGCGCCAGGAGAGTGGCGTGCTCGAGTTCTTCCGGTGGCATCGGCTCTTCGATTACCTCCTGCCACCGTCCAAACGTCACATTGGTAAGGTGCGGCAACACCACGGCATTCTGGATCCAGGTCACCTGACGCGCCACCTCCAAGGGGACCTTGGGTGATACGATGCGCGAAGCCTCGATGGCCTTGTCGCTCATGCCGGCCATGGTGGCCGCGAAAGCCATGAAGTGATAGTTGTGCGGGTAATACGCCCCGGTGTAGATCGAGGAAACTCCCTGGTCCTGTATGTACGTCTCGTCTTCGTGGACCGCGTGCTCGTTGACCGCGACGGCGTCGGCGTAGCGACCAACCCGAATGTAGATGTGCCCCGGCATGTGAACGATGTGACCGGCGCCGGGCATCAACGCCGCCAGACGGTCGGCGCAGACAACGGCCCGCTCTGGATAGGCGGCCTCGACGGCGTGGATGTAGTAGTGGCAGGCCCCAGGGTGATCGGGGTTGAGCTCGAGGGCCGTTTCCAGGGTAGCCAGAATGCGTTTTGTGCCTGAGTTGGGCATCCGGTCCCGATAGTCGCCTTGCCAATAATTCCATGGGTTCAGATTCATGAGCGACGCTGCGTACAGGGTCAGGATATCGGGATCGTCCGGGTAGGACTCGGCCAACGTGGCCATAGCTGCGGCGTACGCTGAATCGAGAGCCGCCCGGTCGAGCGCGGGGTCGGGGCCGTAGCGGGCCGACAACGCACCGATGAGTCCCTGCTCCGCTTCAGTGCCGCCGGCGGCAACCAGTTCCCGGGCCCGGCCAAGTGTTCTGAATGCCCGGCGCCCGCCCTCGTCGGTCATCCCCCCGTTAATGTTCTGGCCAGACGCCAAGGCGATTCCCCAAAGGCACATGGCGCAGTCGGCATCCAGTTCCAGAGCAGACTCGTATGAGCGAATGGCCTCCGGGTGATTGAAGGCGAACTGGAGGCGGAGCCCCTGGTCGAAGTAGGCTTGCGCGTCCGCGGTGGCCGTGGTGATGGCCCGGTTGTGGCTGCCGAGGTCGTTGTAGAGCGGTACCGCCGACCCCAGGCCCTCGAGGTCGTCTCCGCTCTGGCAAGCGGTCAAGATCATGGCTACCAGCAGCGAGCCAATCACTGGTAGGGACGGGCACAGCCGGCTGGCGATACTCGACATGGGGAACTCCTCGCAGGAAAGACAATAGGGGGAATAGCCGCCGATCCCCAGTATTGGGTAAGGCGTGGAACCACAGCCAATCACGACACCGCCGCCGCCTCTCTGTTCTGAATAGCACGTTCACGAGGTAGAGGCCAGGAGGGCGCGTTGGGACCTAGGTATCACTATCCGCGGCCCGGCCCGCAAGCAGTGATGGCTTGCCGGATTCGCCCCTGGGAGCGAGTTTGATTTCAACCACTACGATCCTGGAGGCAACATGGCGGTGACCACTACCGGGGCTTTGCTCGCAGCCGGCGTGCTGATTTCGGCCGGCGCATTGTTGGCACCACCGGCAGCCGACGATCCGACCTACCCCACGGTTCACCCCAACGACAATCGTCTCCCGGCCGGCACCATGGTCGATGGCGTGCTCAGGCTGGATCTGGAAATCCGCCAAGCACGCTGGTACCCGGAGGCGGTGGACGGTCCGTCGGTGGTGGTTCCAGCAATAGCCGAAGTGGGGCAGGGCCCTGAGATCCCTGCCCCACTAATTCGGGTGCGCGAAGGCACCGTGATCGCGATCCGTCTGAGTAATCCCCTGGACACGGCCCTGATGGTGTACGGATTGGCCACCCATCCTTCCGAAGAAGGCGATACCCTGATGCTGGGACCGGGGGAAACGCGCGAGTGGCAGTTTGATCCGGGCCCGGCGGGTACCTATCCCTGGGGAGCCGTTCCAACACCGCGGGCCAGACGGACAGGCGAAACGCGACAGATGGCGGGAGCCCTCATCGTCGATCCGGCCACTGGCCCGGCGCCGGACGACCGCGTTCTCGTCATCAACATCTGGAGCGAACGTGGTGACTCGGCCAGCGGAACCGAAGGCCGTGAGGCGCTCACCATTAATGGCAAGTCCTGGCCTTACACTGAGCGGCTGCACAGCACCGTCGGCGACACCGTCACATGGCGCGTGGTCAACGTGAGTGGCCGCAACCACCCGATGCACATGCATGGGCACTACTTCCGCGTGGATTCCCGTGGAGATGTCCGGCAGGACACCATTTACACTCCCGAACAGAGGCGTCTGGTGGTTACCGAGGCACTGCGCAACGGTCGCACCATGGCGTTGACATGGAACCCAAGCATTCCGGGTAACTGGCTGTTCCATTGCCATCTGGTATTCCACGTGTGGCCCGAAGCCCGACTGACAAAGCACGACTCGACCGATGCCATAGACCCACATTCGGGCGAACAGCACATGGCCGGTTTGGTAATGGGATTGAAGGTGAATCCACGTCCGGGAATGACGCCCGAGGACCGCACCGGCGCCAGGCAACTACGGATGGTGATCGACGAAACCACCAGTACTACCCTGTGGGCTCCTACCGTGCGGGCGTTCACCCTGGAAGGAGACGACCGGTCGGGAACCCATCCGGCCAGCGTTCCGGGACCACCAATGATCCTGACGCAGGATGAGCCGGTGGACGTTACGGTGTTCAACCGCCTCGATCAGCCCACGGGCGTCCACTGGCACGGGCTCGAGCTGGAGAGTTACTCCGATGGGGTGGCCGGCTGGAGCGGAATGGGAGCACGCATCGCCGCGGCGGTGATGCCGAGCGATTCGTTCACGGCTCACCTGACGCTGCGGCGGCCGGGGACGTTCATGTATCACTCGCACCTGAACGACGTTGAGCAGCTGACTTCGGGAATGTACGGAGCCATCTTGGTCCTGGCACCCGGCGAAGTCTATGATCCATCGACCGACCACACCTTCATCTGGGCGTTTGACATGAAGCCGCCCAGAGGCGGTCGTTTCGTGCTCAACGGCACAGCGGAGCCTGAACCAGTGGAACTCGAAGCCGGGAAGACGCATCGGTTGCGCTTCATCAACATTGCCCCCGCCGGGGGGATGAGGATCACTTTGGTGGCTGACAGT
>CAXMUQ010000211.1:0-14437 GCA_964196605.1 uncultured Acidimicrobiia bacterium | reverse complement strand
TGAAGACCACTTCAATGTCGAACACGATGAACAGCATGGCCACCAAGTAAAACTTGACCGAGAATCTGCCGCGCGAGTCCCCGATGACGGGCATCCCTGATTCGTACGGCTCGGTCTTGACTTCCGTCCTGCGGTAGGTGGACAGCACTTGTGACAACCCGATCATGATGATCGCGTTGGCCACCGCGAAGAGCGTCAACAATAGCAGGGGAATGTAAGGCTGGAGCATGTCCCGGCATTCGTGAAATATTTCACTAAGTCGACTGCAAGCTAACCGGGGCCCGAGGCTAGTTCAACCCGCTTATTCCCCTTGCTGACACACAGTTAGGGCGGGTTATATTTCGCCGAGCAATCCCCCAGCGAGCACCACAAATTACCTGCTACCTTGAGGTTTCATGTCGATCAAGTCGGACCGGTGGATACGCCGCATGTCGCTCGAACACGACATGATCGACCCATTCGTCGAAGAACAGGTCCGGTCAGGGACCATTTCCTATGGAGTGTCGTCCTACGGCTACGACATGCGAGTGGCGCCGGAATTCAAGATCTTCACCAACGTGCTCTCCGCGGTGGTCGATCCCAAGTCCTTCGACGAGCGCAGCTTCGTGGAGATCACCAGCGACGTGTGCATCGTGCCACCCAACAGCTTCGCCCTGGCGCGTTCTGTCGAATACTTCCGAATCCCCCGCAACGTGCTGACCATCTGCGTCGGCAAATCGACATACGCGCGCTGTGGCATCATCACCAACGTGACCCCGTTCGAGCCCGAGTGGGAGGGAAACGTGACACTGGAGATATCCAACACCACGCCGCTCCCGGCCAAGATCTACGCCAATGAGGGAATCTGTCAGGTCCTATTCTTCGAGGCGGACGAAGATGATGTTTGCCAGACTAGCTATGCTGATAAGAAGGGCAAATATCAGGCGCAGCGAGGGGTTACGCTGCCTAAGCTCTAAAAGAGGGCTAAGAGGGAACGGACGACGTCTACCTCTTAGCCCTCTTAGCCCTCTTAGCCCCTAGTTGCCAAGCCCTTCCCTAGCCTCATCCACCGCCCCCGTTGCGTTCCTGATTCGCGCCACCAGATCCTCGATTTCCCGTCGCATCAGCGCCTCGTCCTCGCTACGAATGGCTTCTGACACTGAAGGAAGCGGTATAGTGGCGTATCCGTTATCGCGGTCGGAGGCGAAGATCAGGTTTCGCATCCACGGTCGGCCTACCAATCCATCCGGCCGGACCATGTGCTGTTCAACTTTCCGGAGAGCGGCGTTTACCGCCGCCAGCGCCGCGGAGTTGACGCTGCCGGCGGCCAACGCCGCGTCGCGTTCTTCGTTGAAGCGGGCTCCCGATTGGGCCAGCTCCTCCGCGGCATCGATCAGATCCTCGAATGGTTCAACGTTCCACCCCATCGCTTCTGCCTGGTCCCGGACCGGCTCCATTACGCTCGCCAGGTGGCGGCCGTAGTCCTGGTAGTCGAAGGGGACCACGTCGGCGTTGGCCAGTCGTGCCGTCAGGACCGAGACCAATCTTCCCACCGCTGCGTGGCTAAGGCCACCAGGATCGCCGTACTGCGTCATGTACCGGTATGTGTCGTAGGCCGAGTGGTACACGCCGTAAGGTCCGCCAAACCCGAAACCGAACGAGGGGATACCCAAATGGTTGTAGAACCCTGCGAAGTCACTCCCGCCTCCCAGGTTGCCGATGTGTGGATCGCCATCGGGGTCCTCCACCAAGCGCCGGTGCCAGGCTTGGTAAACGCTCACCGTGTCGTCCGGCTGGCGAACGGTGCCGGCCGCCTGGTACAGCAACCGGTGGAGCGATGCGCTACCGGATGCCCCGAAGTTGCGGCCGGCGACGGCTCCGTCCTGGTTGAGGTAGGCCACCGCGTGCAGGCGGAGCGTGTCGGCCATGGCTTCGACCCATTCGACCGAACCCACCAAGCCCCATTCTTCCGCATCCCAGGTAGCCAGTATGATGGTGCGCCTGGGTCGATACCCCGCTTCGAGTGCCGCACCCCACGCCTTGGCTGCCTCCAGCAGGCTGACGACGCCGCTCACGTTGTCGACGGCACCCGGGCCCCAGGCATCGCGGTGTCCCCCCGCAATGACCAGTTCCTCGGGCCATTCGCTTCCCCGGATGACCGCGAAGGTATTCATGATGGTCTTGTAGGCGTGAGCACCCCGCTCGGGCCACACTGCGACCCTGAGAGTTACCGATCCATCGCCGACGCGATAGCGGAATGGAAGTCCACCCTGCCACTCCTGCGGCACCGATGTCCCCTCCAACCGGCCTAGTATCTGCTCGGCGTTGGCGTACCCGATGGGGAGCACGGGAATGGTTGGTATGGCCATCGAATCGACCGGCAGGCGCCGCGCGCCGTCGGTGGAGGGCCACGCGGGCGTAGACGGATCTCCCCGGCCGTTGTAGAGACTCCCCCGTTGCACGGCGTGGGGCGGACGCATCGGACCGTCAGGGTACACCTCGCCGCGGAAGAAACCGTCATCCTGGGGGTCGGAATACAGCACCAGCGCCCGGGCGCCTCGGGCTTCGGCCTCGCGCGCCTTGATCCCACGGAAGCTCTTGCCGTACCTGGCGATCACGACGGCGCCTTCGACCGACTTGTCCAGCGAATCCAGGGTGGCGTAATCGTCAGGCAACCCGTAGTTGACGAACACTACCGGTGCGGTCACATCGCCGACGCCGCTGTACCCGTTCATGGCGTTCCACATGGCTCCTTGCGTAGCGGGATCCCCGGGGAGCGGCGGTTCGGTTACATCGAGTACCATTCGGTCGGGCGCAACCAACTCGAGGAGGGCCGAGTCCTGGTACGGCAAGAAGACGCGAAACAGAACACGAGACGTGTCCAGGCCGAAACCGGCCATCGTCCGGAGCACATAGTCTGCAGAAACCGTCTGCGCAGGCGTGCCGGCAACATGGGGTGCCGAGGAGAGCGTTTCCATGGATCGCAACGCTGAGGCCGTGTCGGGGGCCGACCTGAGCACGCTCTCCAGCGTTGCCTGAGCCTCGCTGGCGGAGGCAGAAAATCCAGGAAGCGCTTCCTGGGCGGATAGCGGGACCCACGGTACCAGCAAGACCAGTGAGAAGATTCGGTACACGAGTTCTCCGGAGGTTTTGGATGACTCGATCAGATCTCCTGGCTGGAAACCGACGCCAGCAGGTAGTCCCGATTCAAGCGGGCAATGGTATCGAGCGGGATTTCCTTGGGACACGCCGCATGGCATTCGCCATAGTTGGTGCACGCACCGAAGCCCTCGAGATCCATTTGGGCCACCAACCTGAGAGCCCGGCGGTGCCGCTCCAGTTTCCCCTGCGGCAACACACCTAGGTGGGTAACCTTAGCCGCGGTAAACAACATGGCCGAGGCGTTGGGGCACGCCGCCACGCAGGCACCACAGCCTATGCACGAGGCCGCGTCCATGGAAGTGTCGGCGGTGTCTTTGGGAATGAGAATCTCGTTGGCGTCCGGTACCCCGCCCGTCGACACGCTGATGAAGCCACCGGCCTCGATGACCCTGTCGAAAGCACTGCGGTCGACCACCAAATCGCGCACCACGGGAAAGGCCCTCGCTCGCCACGGTTCTATGACGATGGTGTCGCCGTCACTGAAGGTCCTCATGTGCAACTGGCAGGTGGCGGTACCCTTCATCGGCCCGTGCGGTTGACCGTTGATCATCAGACTGCACATACCGCAGATTCCTTCACGGCAATCCGAATCGAACGCGATGGGTTCCTTCCCGTCGTCGTTCAATCGTTCGTTGACGACGTCGAGCATCTCGAGGAACGACATATCTGGACTGAGGTCAGTGGCCGGATATGTCACCAGATGGCCGCCAGCATCGGCCGTGTCCTGCCGCCAGACTCGAAGGGTCAGGTTCACTTGTAGCTCCTGACGGCGAGGTCGACGTTCTCGAACGCGAGGGGTTCGATGCGACGGACCGGGTCCGAGTCAGCCCCGGAGTACTCCCATGCCGCCACGTGCGCGAAATGTTCATCATCTCGGGTCGCTTCGCCTTCGGCGGTTTGGTATTCCTCACGGAAATGCCCGCCACACGATTCTGTCCGTTCCAATGCATCGCGACACATCAACTCGGCAAACTCGAGAAAATCGGCCACCCGCCCTGCCTTCTCCAACGACTGGTTGAAGCTGGCGGCACTTCCCGGAACGCGCAGGTTCCGCCAGAATTCTTCTCGAATTTCTGGGATGCGCTTAAGCGCCTCCCGCAGGCCGGCGTCGTTGCGGGCCATGCCACACTTGTCCCACATGAGGCGCCCGAGTTCTCGGTGGAACGAGTCCGCGCTGCGAGTTCCGTTCACGTCCAATAAGCGTTCAGTCCGGCGACCTACATCGGCTTCCGCCTCCTGTACCACCGGGTGATCGGTGGCGATCGGCTCGAGCGGCGTCCGTGCCAGATAATCTCCAATGGTGGACGGGATGATGAAGTAGCCGTCGGCCAAACCCTGCATGAGAGCACTGGCTCCGAGACGGTTGGCCCCATGATCCGAGAAGTTGGCTTCGCCAATTACGTGCAGGCCGGGCAGCGTGCTCATGAGGTTGTAGTCCACCCACAGCCCGCCCATGGTGTAGTGAGGGGCCGGGAAGATCCGCATGGGGACCGAATAGGGATCCTCGTCGGTAATGCGATTGTACATCTCGAACAGATTGCCGTAGCGCTCTTCGATGGTGTCGCTTCCCAGTCGCGCGATGGCGTCCGCGAAGTCGAGGTAGACTCCAAGCCCGTTATTCCCCACCCCGCGGCCCTCGTCGGTAACTTCCTTGGCTGCACGGCTGGAAATGTCGCGAGGCGCCAGGTTGCCGAAGCTGGGGTACTTCCGTTCGAGGTAGTAGTCGCGTTCGCTCTCGGGGATTTCGGCTGAGGGCCTCGAGTCTCCCTGTGCCGCGGGTACCCACACGCGACCGTCGTTACGCAGCGACTCGCTCATCAACGTCAGCTTCGACTGGTAGTCGCCTTCTACGGGAATGCAGGTCGGGTGGATCTGGGTGTAACATGGATTGGCGAACGCCGCACCGCGCTTGTGGGCACGCCAGGTAGCGGTGACGTTGCACCCCACGGCGTTGGTCGACAGGTAGAAGACGTTGCTGTAACCACCAGTGGCCAGAACGACGGCGTCACCGAGATGCGAACGTACGGCCCCGGTCACCAGGTCGCGGACTACTACTCCCCGCGCGCGTCCGTCGATGACGATAACGTCGAGCATTTCGGTGCGCGGGAACATCTCGACCGCTCCGCGTCCCACTTGCCGGGCTAGTGCCTGATAGGCGCCGAGCAGCAATTGTTGCCCCGTCTGGCCCCGGGCGTAGAACGTACGGGACACCTGAGCACCGCCAAACGAGCGATTGTCGAGCAGGCCGCCGTATTCCCGTGCAAACGGGACGCCCTGCGCTACGCACTGGTCAATGATGGAGACGCTGATTTCGGCCAATCGATACGTGTTGGCTTCCCGCCCCCTGAAATCCCCGCCCTTGATGGTGTCGTAGAACAGCCGGTAGACGCTGTCGCCGTCGTTCTGGTAGTTCTTGGCCGCGTTGATACCGCCCTGAGCTGCAATGCTGTGGGCCCGGCGGGAGGAATCCTGGAAGCAGAGACACTGCACCCGATAACCCAGCTCGGCCATGGTGGCGGCCGCGGAGGCTCCTGCCAGACCGGAACCCACTACGATCACCTTGTGTTTCCGCTTGTTGGCGGGATTGACCAGCTTCATGTCGAACTGGTATCGCTGCCACTTGTCGGCGAGAGGGCCGTCAGGGATCTTGGCGTCGAATTCCATGCTCGAATAACTCCGGGTTACCGCAACAGACCGAAGAGAATGGCCAGGGGGATCGAGGCGAACCCGACCGGCACCACGATGGCCACAAGAGTGGCCACGGTCCGGCGCATACGATCGTAGCGTGGATTGGTGGCACCCACCGTCTGGAACATGCTCCACACGCCGTGGTATAGATGCCCCGCCAGAGCCACCATGGCCACGAGGTAAAACAGGCCGATCCACCAAGTACTGAGATAGGACACGAGGTTGCCATACACGTCAGAATGGCTGAACACGGGATGCACCACGCCGACCGTCAACTCGAGTATGTGGTAGACCAGGAAGACCAACAGCAACACACCACCCCAGCCCATCATGCGTGAGGCCAGAGTAGAAGCCGGGTGTTGCAGCTTGGCGTATTCGACTGGACGGCTCAGGCGATCGAGTTGCTTGAGGCTGTACGCCGCGTGGACGTGAGCTACCAGTGCGACGACGAGGAGAATCCGCGTTCCCCACAATAGGGGGAGCGTAGACTTGAGTAAGGCAGCCCAGTCGTTGATGGCCGAAGGACCTCGATAGGCGAGCAGGTTGCCGGACATGTGAACCACCACGTAACCAACCCACACCACACCCGACACCGCCATGACGATCTTCTTGCCGATCGTCGATCCGTAAAAGCGTCCTACCCCGGTCATCGGATCGCTCCAGTCAGACGGCCGCCATGGTGTCCCGGACCGCGGCGGCGGAATGATGCAGGGCGGTTCGTTCCTCTTCGCTCAACTCCACCTCAAGGATGGCTTCGAGCCCGTTACGTCCCAGCTTGCAGGGCACGCCGCAGTACACGTCCTTCAAACCGTACTCGCCGGTGAGCCAGGCAGCGCACGGAAGCACCCGCTTCTTGTCCTTCACGATGGCTTCGACCATTTGGACCGCAGCGGCACTGGGGGCGTAGTACGCCGAGCCGGTCTTGAGATGCTTGACGATTTCAGCGCCACCCTGCCTGGTGCGCGTCACGATGGCCTCGAGACGCTCGCCATCGAGCAGTTGCGTCACTGGGATACCCGAGACCGTGGTGTACGACACCAGCGGCACCATGGTATCGCCGTGCCCGCCACGCACCATTGCCTGGATGTCTTCGACGGACACATCGAGCGCCTCGGCCAGGAACGTCCGGTACCGGGCGGTGTCGAGCACGCCGGCCATGCCGATTACCCGCTCCCGAGGAAACCCGGTGACCTCCTTGGCCACCGCGCACATTATGTCGAGCGGATTGGACACTATGATGACTATGGCGTTTGGGGCCGCAGCCTTGATTTCCTTCGACACGGAACGGACGATGCCGGCGTTGGTTTTGACCAGATCGTCCCTGCTCATGCCCGGCTTGCGAGCGATGCCCGCCGTCACCACGAACAATTCCGCGTCGGCCGCCTCGCTATACCCCTGGGTACCGATGACCCGGGCGTCGAACCCCTCGATGGGTCCCGATTCCCATTGGTCGAGCGCCTTGCCTTGCGGCACACCCTCGACGATATCGATCAGCACCACCGTGCGGGCGAGATCTTTTTCAGCAATGCGTTGAGCCGTCGTGGCTCCAACGTGTCCGGCACCTACTACTGCAATTTTGTTGAACATAGAGTGTCGTCCCGAGAAAACGGTCTGCGGAAACTCGCGGGGGATCAGGGGATCCCATCGCGACTGTTGCTAAGTGAATCGGAATGTAGTGCGATCAGGAGGGGTCGGCAAACAGCTACTAGCCCGTGTTCGGCCCTTTGTTTCCGCGAGTTTGGCGAATGGCCTCGTACAGCACGATGCCCACTGCGGTGGCCAGATTCAGGCTGCGTACCGGGCCGTCCATGGGAATGGTGAAGGCCTGCTCAGGGTGCTTTTCGAGGATACGTTCGGGCATCCCGTCAGTCTCGTTGCCAAACACCAGGCACGAATTGGCCGCAAAAGGCGCTTCCCAGTACGGACGTTCCGCGTTGGACGAAAAGTACAGGCACCGGTCTCGGCTCATGGCGTCGCGAAAGTCCCGCCACAGCGGATGAACCCACAAGTCGACGTGGGGCCAGAAATCGAGCCCGGCGCGCACGACTTCCTTGTCGTCCATCGAGAATCCCGTGGGCTCGATGACGTGGAGCGACGAGTCGGTGGCCGCGGCCAGCCGGGCAATGTTCCCGGTGTTGGGTGGAATCTGCGGTTCAATCAAGGCGATGTGTAACGTCACGACGGGATCTCCTGCGGCTCACCCACCACGGGTGTGCATCTCCCGCCGCGGATCGGCGCGAAGACTCTCGACCTGGTAGAGCGTGTCCCGGTCGGGGAGGGCCAAGCGCTCCTCGGCGCCCCGGTCCGTCCGGCGCACCCAAACGCGGGTAACCCGCTCCTCGAGCTCCGAGTCGGAGGCCCCGGCGCGCAGCAACTCGCGAAGGTCCATCCCGCCAGCCGCGTACAGACAGGTATACCACGTCCCGTCAGCGGTCAAACGACTCCGGTCACACGTTGAACAAAACGGCTGGGTCGTTGAAGCAATAATGCCAAACGTCGTGCCATCAGCCAGTTGATATCGCTGGGCCGGGGCGGTGGGGTCGCTCTCGGCCGGCACCACCGCACCATAGCGCTCCCCCAAACGGCCGAGCAACTCTGTTCGCGATACCACCTGCTCGAGGGTCCACTGGGTAGCACCGCCAACGTCCATGTATTCGATGAACCGGATCTCAACCTGATATTCTCTGCCAAATTCTATCAAGTCGTACAGCTCGTCATCGTTGAACCCGCGGATCACTACGGCGTTGACTTTGGTACCCCTGAACCCGACTCGCCGGGCCTCTTCAATGCCCTGGACAACAGCCTCCCATTGGTCACTCTTGGCAAAAGCCAATAACCGCTCGGGCCGAAGGGTGTCGAGGCTGACGGTCAGCCGATCGAGCCCGGCGGCCCGCAACGCCTCAGCGTGCCGGGCAAGCAACAGGGCGTTGGTCGTCATCGCCAAGTCATCGAGGCCATCGATCGCGCGCAAGTGCCTCACCAGCTCGGCCACATCGTGTCGCAGCAACGGCTCACCGCCTGTCAGCCGGATACTGGTTACGCCCTGCGACACGAACACCCGCGCCAACCTGGTAATCTCTTCGAAGGTTAGGATCGATGAACGCGGCAGCCACACGTAGTCGTCTTCCGGCATGCAATAGCTGCAGCGCATGTTGCACCGGTCGGTCACCGAAATGCGCAGCCGCCTCAGGGGCCGGCCCATCATGTCTCTGGCGATTGTCATGAGCCCCTTTCGGCCGGATCGGCGGCGTCGGTGGGATCGACCCAGACCTCGGTGCCGTCAGCGTACCGCTCGTGCTTCCATATAGGAACGCGGCGCTTCACCTCTTCCAATACGAAACGACAGGCCGCGAACGCCTCCTCGCGGTGGTCCCCCGCTACCACCACAACGACCGCCTCGTCCCCAATGGCCAGCGTCCCCACCCGGTGCTGAAGCGCCACGGACACCGGCCAGCGGGCCTCGGCCTCGGCCACTATCGTTCCGCACTGAACCTCGGCCATCGGCCCATAGGCCGTATAGTGGAGCTCGCGGACCTCGCGACCGTCCTGATGGTTGCGAACGGTGCCAGTGAACGAGACCTGAGCCCCCCGACCCGAACCGGCAACTCGGGCGACAAGCCCAGCCGTATCGATCCCCGCCTCAGTCAGGAAGTTCACTTACCCACCCGCCAGCGGGGGAAGGATCGCCACTTCATCTCCGTCTCGAACCTCGTCTTCCATGGCGACCTGCGAGTGGTTCCGGGCACAGAGGGGCCGGGTTGGCAGTACGTCGGCCCCGGGATGCTTAAGCCGAAGTTCGGCCAAGGCATCCGCTACCGTTGCAGATGCGGACAGCGCCAAGTCACAGACTTCCACGCCGACTACCTCCGCGTAGCTGGCAAACAGCAGCATGCGAACGTGTACCGGGCGGCCTTGTTCGATCACCATGCGTGGCAATGTATCATCTTCACCGTACCGGGGACATCGCGCCGAATCACGGCCAATCACGAAAAAGGGCCGCTCGGAAGCGGCCCCCACTTGCAATGGTGAGTGGCCCTGACTGTCAGAGGGTGCCGAACAACGGTGGGTCTTGCGCCGGCGGACTGGCTGGCTGCGATTCGGGATCCGCCTCGGCAACCACAGTGCGTAACTCCTTGCTGGGCTTGAAGACCGGCACTGGACGCGCGGCCACCTCGACCGGCTCGCCGGTCCTGGGATTGCGCGCCATCCGGGTCTTTCGGCGGCGGATCTTGAACGTGCCAAATCCCCGGATCTCGATGTTCTTCTGCTCCCGGAGAGCTTCCTTGACGGCGTCAAGGAAGGCGTCGACCACACGGGCGCAGTCCTTCTTCGAGATCATGGGCCCGGCGGTACGGGCAATTGAAGCGGTGACGTTTTCGACGAGATCGGCCTTGGTCATGCATCCCCCATCAGGGTCACAGACGGACGGTCGCCCGAGTGGGCGTCATGGGGGTGACGATACGAGCTTAGTGCTTGTGTGTCAAGACTTTGGGTCAGCTGGCGCTGGATCAGTTCCGGAGAAGATCCATGAATTCGCCAAAGTGGGGATAGGCGTCGTGAGGTCCCGGGGCCGCCTCCGGGTGGTATTGCACGGCGAAAACGGGCAGCTGCGTGTGCCGCAAACCCTCTACTGTCCCGTCGTTCAGGTTGAGATGAGTTAACTCCAAGTCCTGTGCGCCGTTAATGGTCCTGCCGCTGCCCTGCACCGCGAAGCCGTGATTTTGCGAGGTGATCAAAACGCGACCGGAGTCCAGATCCCGAACCGGGTGGTTTCCCCCACGGTGCCCGTACGGCAGTTTCGCTGTGTGGCCTCCGAAGGCGATAGCCACCAACTGGTGCCCCAAACATATCCCGAAAATGGGGATTCCCTTGCCTGCCAGTTCCTGGATGACTGGAATGACGTAGGCCACCGCCGCTGGATCTCCTGGCCCGTTGGAAAGGAATATCCCGTCAGGCGAGAGCGCCAAGACCTCGGCCGCAGCCGTCCCAGCCGGGACCACGGTGACCCGGAATCCGGTTTCGACCAGCTGGCGAACGATGTTCCGTTTCATCCCGAAATCGAAGGCCACGACATGAGGGCCTTCCTCGCCCGCAGTCCATATCTCGGTTACCGACGCCTCACTCGCCAGGTCACGCCCCTCCATTGCGGGAGAGGCTGCCAGCTGCTCCTGAAGATCGGCCGTTGTCTCATCCCCAGCTACGATGACGCCGCGCATGGCGCCGCGGGAGCGGATGTGTCTGGTGAGCCGGCGAGTGTCGATCCCCTCCAGCATGGGGACCCCGTGGCGGCCGAGCCAGGTGTCGAGAGCCTCCGTAGCGCGCCAATTGGAGTGCCGTCTGACCAGTTCCCGGGTAACGACGCCACACACCTGCGGCCGGCCGGACTCCGCATCCTCTTCGTTGACACCGTAGTTGCCTATCATCGGGGCGGTCATGACCACTATTTGCCCTAGAAACGACGGATCGGTGAATGTCTCTTGATAGCCGCTCAGATTGGTGGTGAAGACGACCTCACCGAAGGCGGGTGTCACCTCCGAAGGACTGGTCCCCTGAAACCGGGTGCCGTCCTCGAGCAACAAAAACGCGGGGCGGCCGGTCATCCGGTCACCCCGCTGTAGAAAACGAATGCCACGCTACTGACTCGAGTCAGGAGCGCCCCCAGGTTGAGCGGCGTCGCCAGGCGAAGGTACCACGGGCACAAGCGGCTCCGTCTCCAACGGCAGTGGGGCGGTCTGAACCGGACCAGCCGGGGTCCGCAGCAGCTCCTGCACGTCGGTTGTACCGATAGAGCTGGAGGCTGACATGAAGGACAACACCAGCGACAGAAACAGAAAGGCGCCGCCTGTAGCCCATGTGGTCTTGGTCAACCAGGTAACGGCGTGCCGGCCGCCAAAGAAAGACTCGGTCCCGCCGGAGCCGCCGAGCGCGGCCAAGCCGCCCCCTTGGCCGGCTTGTAGCAGCACGACGACAACGAGGACGAGGGAGTCCAGTATCAGCAGTCCCAAGATGAAACCATACATCGCAATTAATCTCCGAAAGTCAGCCTTGAAGGCTAACCCGGGGGGCCACGGCGGTCAACTGAGCTTGTCTGCGCTACCGCCGCCGCCAAGCCCGACGATCTCAGTCCAACTCTCCGGTGTGAGGCTTGCCCCCCCAACTAACACTCCGTCGATCTCGTCCTCCGCCAGCAGGCCGAGGACGTTTCCTGGTTTGACGGAGCCGCCATAGAGAATGGCGATGTCCTCGGGTCCTCCTCGGGCCACGATCAGTGATCGAATAAACGCGTGTACCGAGGCGGCGTCGTCCGGAGTGGCGTTCTTGCCGGTTCCGATGGCCCATACCGGTTCGTAGGCAATCACCAGCCGGGACATATCTTCCTCCGCGACGCCTTCCAGCCCGGCGTCGAGCTGCCGCTTTACCACGACTTCGGTTTCACCGCGCTCGCGCTCGTCTACCAATTCACCCAGACACAATACCGGCCTCATGCCGCTGTCGAGGAGTGCCGTCACTTTCTTGCCGGTTTCTTCATCGGTTTCGTGAAACACGTGCCGACGTTCGGAATGCCCCACAAGCGCTACCGTTGCGCCGGCCTCTTGGGCCAGAGGAATGGACAACGCCCCGGTGTAGGCACCGCTGGGTTCCCAGTGCACGTCCTGGGCGCCGACGGCGACGTCCGGCCGATCACCAAACTCGTTGGCCAGGATCTGGATTGCTGTGGCAGGCGGGAAGAACCAGATGGACCTGTCCTGGTCGGGAGACGTCAGCTCCTTGAACGCCCGGGCAAATGCCGCGGCCCGCTCGGGCCCATGATGCATCTTCCAGTTGGCGGCAAACAGTGTGGCCATGATCGATTGCCTCAGTCGTCGTTGACGTCATCGAGGGCCGCGACGCCGGGTAGCACCCGGCCCTCCAGGAATTCCAGCGACGCGCCGCCGCCGGTCGATACATGCGTCATCCGATCGGTGAGCCCGGCCTGGGCAACCGCGGCCGCCGAATCCCCACCGCCGACTACGGTCACCGTCCCGGTACCGGTCGCGTCCGCCATTGCACGCGCCACCGCCAGCGTGCCGTGATCGAACGGCGGCGTTTCGAACACACCCATGGGCCCGTTCCACACCACCGTGCCCGCTTCACTGATGTACCGGGCAAATAGAGTCTCGCTAGCTTCATCGATGTCGAACATGGCCCAACCCGTCGGAATTTCCTCCCGGAGTACCGACCGGGTCGGGACGTCGGGCGCGAGTCGTTCGGCAATTACGGCGCCTGTCGGCAAGACGAGTTTGTCGCCCGCCAGGTCGAGTAATCTCCGAGCGAGGTCGATCTTGTCGTCTTCGACGAGCGAGGAACCGACCTGGTACCCCATAGCCTTGAAGAACGTGCAGGCCATGGCGCCGCCGATGAGGATGTTGTCGGCGCGCGGGAGGAGCGCTTCGATCAAGTCGATCTTTCCGGAGATCTTGGCGCCACCCATGATGGCCACGAACGGCCGCTGTGGATGGTCGAGGGCCCGGCCCAGAAATTCCAGTTCCCGCTGCATGAGGAACCCGGCCATCGCCGGTTGGAGCAACCGGGCCACCCCTTGAGTACTGGCGTGAGCCCTGTGCGCGGTACCAAAGGCATCGTTGACGTACAGGTCGCCCAGCAAAGACAATCGTTCGCTGAATGCAGGATCGTTCGATTCCTCGCCAGGATAGAACCGGATGTTTTCGGCGAGCGCGATGGCGCCGCGCGCCAGGCGCTTTGTGGTGGCGACTGCTTCGTCCGAAGCGGGATCTTCAATGAAGGTGATAGGCGACCCCAACAACCGTTCCAATTGGAGTTGCACCGGTCGCAACGAGTACTGCGAATCGGGCCGGCCACCCGGTCGGCCCAGGTGCGACAGGAGAACCACCCGCGCTCCATGATCGCGCAGGTGTTTGATGGTCGGCAACGCCGCCCGGATGCGAGTATCGTCCGTGACTACACCATCAAGCAATGGTGTGTTGAAATCCACTCGAACCAGGGCGCGCTGTCCCTCGAAATGAGCGGCGTCCAGCTGGTCCAGGGTTCGCTTCACAACTGTGATCCGACGAACCTCATCAAGTCGACACACCGCGCCGAGTAGCCCATCTCGTTGTCGTACCACGATGACACGTGAACCAGGTTTCCTTCGATGACGTTCGTTTGGGCGCTATCGACCGTGCTGGAACTCATGTTGCCGATGTAATCGACCGACACCAGTGGTTCGTCACTTACGGCCAGAATGCCTTCGAGCGACCCGCTCGCCGCCGCCCTGAATGCGTCGTTGACGGCATCGGTGTCGGTGGCCTTGCTAACCTGACACGTCAAATCCACTACCGACACATCCGGCGTCGGTACTCGGAGCGCAACTCCGTCGATCTTCCCCTTCAGTTCCGGCAGCACCAGGGCTGTGGCTCGTGCGGCACCGGTCGAAGTGGGAATGATGCTAATGGCGGCCGCGCGTGCCCGGCGCAGATCTTTATGTGGCAGGTCGAGAATTTTCTGATCGTTGGTGTAGGAATGGATAGTGGTCATGAACCCCTTCTCGAAACCGAAGGTATCCAGGATCACCTTGACCACCGGCACAAGGCAATTGGTGGTGCAACTC
>CAXMUQ010000210.1:0-9229 GCA_964196605.1 uncultured Acidimicrobiia bacterium | reverse complement strand
TGCCTGAGCCAGCGCCCCTATCGGCACCTGACAGCCACCGTCCAGGGCACGCAGCAGCGACCGTTCGGCTTGAACCGCAGCTGCGACTTGCGCATCGTGGAAACACCGAACCGCCGTCAGGGTGTCATGGTCAGCCTCACGGACCGTTACCGCAACGGCACCCTGCCCGGGAGCGGGGAGGATTACCTCGGGCATGAAATACTGGCGGATTCGGTCTTGCAGGCTCAACCGTATGAGGCCGGCCGCTGCCAGCACCGTTCCCGCCAGCGAGGGCGTGGCCTCCAGGATCTCCAAACGCGTGTCGATATTCCCCCGAATGGAAACGACTTCGAGATCTGGCCGTGCTCGCAACAGCTCAGCCCGTCTGCGCACGCTACTGGTGGCGACGACCGCACCGACCGGCACATCGTGCCAATCGAACCGTGTGCTGACGAAAACATCGGCCGGGTTCTCTCGGGGCCCGACCGCCGCCACGATGACTCCCTCCGGCAACCGTGTCGGGAGATCCTTGAGTGAATGGACGGCCGCGTCGATCCGACCGTCCAGCAAGGCGTCGTCGAGTTCGCGCGTGAAAATCGCGGTGGTTCCGATGTGTTCCAGAGGAACGTCGCGGATCACATCGCCCGTGGTGCGAAGCGTGGTTCGTTCGGTAGTGCAACCCGCTTCGGCGAGAGCGGCTTCGACCAACGCCGTCTGCACCAGAGCGAGGGGGCTCCCGCGGGTTCCTACACGAATCAATGACACTTCACCCACGCATCGAGGGCGCGTTCCAGTACTTCCATCTCCCGGGGACCGTGGGTACTCGACGTGAACGCCGCCTCGAATGGTGACGGAGGCAGATACACGCCGTTGTCCAGCAAGGTGTGGAAGAAACGCTTGAACGCCACCCGATCCGTCGCCAGCGCGCCCTGGAAGTCATTGACAGCCGACTCTCCGAAGAACGTAGTCAGCATGGTCCCGACACGCTGTACCGTCAACGGGATTCCGGCGCTTTGGCCCGCCCGCGATATCGATTCGGCAGCCTCTCCGGCCCACCTGTCTGCGACGGCCCACGCGTCGGTTTGTTCCATCACTTCGAGGGTGGCCAGACCCGCGGCCATGGCCAACGGGTTACCGGACAAGGTTCCGGCCTGATACACCGGACCGCTGGGAGCGACCTGCTCCATCAAATCTCGCCGGCCGCCATACGCCGCCGCGGGGAGGCCGCCACCGAGAACCTTGCCGAGGCACACCAGGTCGGGGACCACGCCGTACAATCCCTGCGCCCCTTCCGGATGGACCCGCCACCCGGTCATGACTTCATCGAAAATCAACAAAGCTCCGTGATTGTTCGTCTGAATTCGGAGTGCCTCGAGAAATCCTGGAGCCGGTGGAATGACCCCCATGTTTCCCGCGACCGGCTCCACGATGACCGCCGCGATCTCCTCCGGTCGAGTTCGGAAACACTCCTCGACAGCTGACGTATCGTTGAACGGCAGGACCACGGTATCGCGAATGGCGCCTTCCGTTACCCCCGGGGAGTCAGGCAAGCTCAGCGTTGCCACGCCGGACCCCGCGGCGGCAAGGAGCTGGTCCGCGTGTCCATGATAGCATCCTTCGAACTTGACGATGCCCGGCCGTTCCGTAGCAGCCCTCGCCAGACGAATGGCGCTCATGGCCGCTTCCGTTCCCGAATTGACGAAGCGGATCATCTCCACTGCGGGAAAGGTGGCGACGACCTTGGCGGCCAGCCGCACTTCCAGTTCCGTGGGTGCGCCAAACGATGTGCCCCGGCCGGCCGCGTCGCTGACGGCGGCTACGATCGCCGGGTGTGCATGGCCCAGGAGTAGTGGGCCGAACGACAGTTGGAGATCGAGGTATCGACGGCCATCGACGTCTTCGAGGTATGGCCCATCCCCTTTGGCCATGAACCGAGGGCTCCCGTCGACACCAAGGAAGGCCCGCACCGGGCTGTTGACTCCACCGGGCAACAGACGTTGCGCCCTCTCGAACAAGGCATGCGACCGAGACGTCGTGGTCATTCCTGTGGCTCAGTCAGTGGGAGAATCCGCGGTCAGCCAACCGGCGGCATCCTTGGCGTGGTAGGTGACGATGGCGGACGCGCCCGCTCTCCGCATTGCCGTCAACGCCTCCAGCACCACGGCCCGTTCGTCGAGCCAGCCCTTCTCTGCCGCGGCTTTCACCATGGCGTATTCTCCGCTCACGTTGTACGTCACCAGCGGTACCTCGGTGGCCCCGCGGATGGCGTGCACCACATCCAGGTACCCCAGCGCTGGCTTTACCATCAGCATGTCGGCGCCCTCGGCCACATCCAACTGGGCTTCACGTAAGGCTTCCCGTACGTTCGCCGGATCCATCTGGTAGGTCTTGCGATCGCCGAACGACGGGGCGCTGTCGGCCGCGTCACGGAACGGACCGTAGAAGGCGCTGGCGTACTTGACCGCGTAACTCAGGATGGCACGGTACGAGAACCCTCCGTCGTCCAGTGCCGACCGGATGGCCTGTACCATGCCATCCATCATGCCGCTCGGCGCGACGACATCCGCTCCGGCCACCGCGTGGCTCACGGCCACCTTGCCGAGGATGTCTAGAGTGGCGTCATTGTCGACTTCAGCGCCTTGCAACACTCCACAGTGACCATGATCTGTGTATTCGCAGCAACACACATCGGTCATGATGACCGTTTCTGAATCCCGTTCACGAATGCGCTGTATCGCCCGTTGTACGATGCCGTCTTCGGCAAAATTTTCGGAACCGACGGCGTCTTTCGTAGCCGGAAGGCCGAAGAGCAGGACGGCCCGGACCCCCAGGGCCTGCAAAGCGTCGATCTCTTGGTCGAGAATTTCGTCCACGGAAAGCTGCGCTACGCCGGGCATCGAGACAATCTCACGACGGACGCCCGATCCATGTATCACGAAGATCGGCTGAATCAAGTCGGTGACGGCCAATGTCGTCTCGCCGACCAGGCGGCGCATGGCGGCCGTGCGACGCAACCGCCGCGGCCGTTCCGCTGGAAAGCTCATGCCGTACCTCGTCCTAGTCTCGCGACGTTGCCGAAGAGGACATCAACGCTTCGATGTCGTCGACGTCACGCGGCGCCATTCGGGACAGGAGTTCGGAACCGTTTTCGGTGACCAATACGTCGTCTTCGATGCGAATCCCTATGCGTTCGGCCGGGAGGTACAATCCGGGCTCGATGGTCAGCACCATCCCTGCCGCCAGCGGTGTCGCATAGTCACCAACATCGTGCACGTCCATGCCCAGCCAATGGGAGAGACCGTGGACGAAATATTGGTTGCAATCGCCGGGCAGACACCGGTCGCCCGAGTGCTCACGCATATGGGTTCGGGCAATCTGATTGAGCTGGCCCACGGTAACGCCTGGCCGGACGGAATCGATTGCCGCCTGCTGTGTGTCCAACACCAACTGGTACACCTCCCGCTGCCGCTCGCTGAACCGACCGGATACCGGCGCCGTCCGGGTGACATCCGCCGAGTAGTAGCCGAACTCGGCCCCGATATCCATGATGATCAGATCCCCTTCTTCGAGGGAGCCGCGGCTCTTGTCGTAGTGCAAGGTGGTCGAATTGACGCCGGCGCCGACGATACTGGGGAAGCCAACCCGCTCCGCTCCATTGCGCCGGAAAACGTACTCGATGACGGCCTCGATCTGGTATTCCTGCATGCCGGGCTGCATGGCTTTCATCGCCTCGCGCTGAGCCTCGGCGGTGATGTCGATCGCCCGACGCAAGCGTCGCAACTCGTCGGCGTCCTTGATCAGCCGCTCCTGGGCGATCAGGTACCCCAAGTCATGAACCGGGAGCGGGCGTCCCGTGTTACGAAACACCAACTCACGGACCAGCTCCGATTCTGCTTCGGGTCTTCCGGGACCACGGCGCACGAAAACACCACCGGTCCATGCCGGTGACCCGCGACCGAACACCAGCCGGCTGATGGCCCGTTCGGCGTCGTTTGCCCCAAGGACGGAATCGATTCCAGTCAGCCCCGCGGCCTCCGGGCCCGGGCCGAGTTTTGGACCGGTCCATCGCTCCGCGGCAGAGTCCCGTTCAGGGAGAAACAACATGGCCACGCTGCCGCCATCTTCGCCGGCGATCAACACGAGCCACGAGTCGGGCGTTTCCAGGCCGGTCAGATAGAAAAAATCGTTGTCCTGCCGGAAGTCGCTGTCTTGCGGATGCGAACCATGCGCCTCGATGCTCCGAGTCGCCGCCGAGCCGAGGATGGCTACGCCGGTGCCCATGGCCTCCATGACCTGCGCCCGCCGGGCCTGCAACGCCTCCGGCGGCACCGGTCCGGCCGGAGAGCCGTCCTGCGCCTCCCCGATACTCGCAAGGCAAACCACGGCTATCCCAGCAAACCAGCGAAGCGACTCAACCCGCATACATCCTCCTAAGAGCCTGTGTTTACCGCCCTTACCGCCCAATCCCACCCGTTCCCGCCCCGATTACCACATCGAACGCCACCGCATCTTCCACCTGATACGAGTAGTGCCACCACTCCTTCTCATAATTCCGAAACCCCACCGCCTCCAGCGCCTCCTTCAACCGAAGCCGGCGTTCGAGAATTTCGCCGGTGGCGTTCATCGTGTGCGCGTCTTCGGTAAAGGTGTCGTACGGCGTGCCCATGTCCAGTTCCCGACCGGTCTCCAGATCGATGAGCGTTAGGTCCACCGCGACGCCCAGATTGTGCCGACTGCGGCGGGCGATGTAACCGTCGTCGAGCAGGTCGATGCGCCCGGTGGCCTCCGCCCAATCGACCATGGCGAGGGTGGCGCGCACCGGCCGGTACCCGTCGAACACGCGAAATCCCAGCCCTTCGGACCGGAGGTTTTCCTGGGCCCGTGCCAGAGAAACAGCGGCGTCCCGATGCAGCAGAACCCTGCGAGCTTCATAGCCTGGGAGCACCATCCCGGTGAAATTGCGCTCGGTTGCATAGCGCGGATAGATCTGAAATGTTGGGTCCAGCTCGGTGATGTCGATAAGAACCGCGCGGGCCAACGAATCCGACCCGATATCCCTCGGCGGCTCCTGCTCCTGAGCGGCGGTACACGCCACCAGCACGATACCGACCGCCGCAGGGTACATCCATCTGACACTTGGCTTCATGGTCCTTCCCTCAGACATGTGGAGCAGGCAGCGCCACCAGGATGGCGGTGGCTGCCAGAAGGAGAGCGCCCACCAACAGCTCCAGCCTGGCTGACTGTAACAGTCGGCTGGCGGAACCCGGAGTGCCCAGCCGTGGACGGAGCTTGCGCCAGTTCCAGGCGCCCAGGAGCGCCGTCAAGCCGAGCAGGCCAATCTTGATCATGAGCGTCCGCCCATAGGTCGTTTGCCACAACGCGGGCCACGACCCTACGTAGCTCACCGACAACACGGTTCCCATCACTACGGCCCCTCCGACACCAACCAGGGCCGCCGGCGAGAAAACCCGAACGAGGTCCGACACGGCCCCTTCCCGCCCCTCGGCATCGGCCCCGACCGTAGTACCGAACGCCACCAACACCAGCAGCAACAACGAGCCGAGCCACATTGCGCCTGCCAACACGTGGAGGGCCTGGAGCGGCCAGGTAATACTCCAGTGCCAGGATGCAGCCACCGCATGTCCCGTCAAAGGCAGTGTCACCGCGGTGGCGATGGCGCCGATCACGGCCACCGGCCTGCCGATCCGAATCCCGCGCCTGGCGAGAGAAAATCCAACGACCGCCGTCAGCCCGGCAGCGAACTGCACCAACCACATACTTCCCCAGCCCGTATCGAAGACGATGAGGCGAGCGTCTGCCAGTGTGAGTGGATCGCCGGGGAACAGGAAGGCGACCACCTGGGCATAGAGCCGGCCAGCTGCGCCCAGGAGAAACAAGGCGGACCCGATGAGACCCCAGCCGAGACTCGCGCGACGGCACGATGCTCCGAGATCGTCGGTGGCAGGGTCCCGAAACGCCCGTCTGGTGATGGCTCCGAAGGCAGCGGCCCCGACCACCAGCATGATCGCCAGGTAGGTCAGCCAGCGGCTCAGGGTCCCGGCATCTAACAGTGGGGCGGAATTCTCGTCTTGTGTCCACTCGGTGTGAGGCGAGTCAACGGCCATCGTGGCTGAGACGATCGCGGCGGGCGCAATCGCCATGGCGGGACGAGCGAATAGGCTTTGGCCCAAAAACACGATCGCCCCGGCCGAGACGACCAGGGCAAGGCGCATCCGACGGGCCGTACCGCGGCCGTGCCGGCTACTGCTGTTCCGACTCGCCGTCTTCGTCGGTCGGAGTGGGTGAGTACGTGAAGGCATATTCACCGCTTACCTTGTGGCCGTCGGGGGCCGCCGTCTGCCAGGTGACCGAATAGGTCCCCTCAGGCAACGAATCCATGATGGCCAACTTTACAGACTTTTCGTCGTCGGTGGCAACAGCCTTGGCCACGTTGACCGTCGCGTCTTCAGGACCTACCAGCCGCACCTTGGTCAAGGCCAACTCGGGAGCTTGTGAAAACCACAGCTGGATGTCGGCTGGAACTTGGTGGACCACCTGGTCCTCGGTCGGAAAACTCTTGACCAGCCGCATGTGGAGGGCGAAGCCCGCCAATCCCGCGATGGAGACCAAAGCCAGGGCGGCACCGAGTAGCCGTCTCGACCGATAAACCTGCATGGATTGCCTCGAAGTATGGGGTGGTGCGGCCAGCCGTCGGTGTCGGTGGCCACGCAGTTGCTGAGAGCTAAATCTAGTTCCAGTATTGAGTTGGGGCAACGGAAGGCGGCTGCCCTGCGGTCACTCTGGCCCCCAAGACGATTTTGTTGCATTAATATAGGGAGAATGAGATAGGGCCACCGTAGGCTACTGCCAGCGTACGGTGGTTTTTCCTTGGAAACCGGGTCGTCAGATGATCAAAGAGATGCAAGAAAAGCTGGGCAAGGAATTCGAAGCGCTCGGCCATGAACTGACGGTTACCCTCCCCAAGGCGATCGCGACCGCGGTCGAATTGGGAGACCTAAAAGAGAACTCCGAGTACAAGGCGGCACTGGAGAGGCAACAATTCGTCCAGGCGCGCCTTGGTCAGCTACAAGTCCGGATGCAGCAGCTGAACGAGTTGGTGAACATGGAGGCGCCACGCGACCGTGTGGGTCTGGGGACCAGCGTCACCGTGGTCGACATCGAGACAAAAAAGAAAGAAACTTTCATCGTCGTGCTGTCGGAAATGATCGACGTTGACGCGGGACACATCTCGCTACAGTCTCCACTGGGTCAGGCCTTGCGGGACACATCCGTGGGGGACGAAGTAAAACTGCGCCTTCCCCACATCGTCCGGAAACTCCGGGTAGTGAGTATGGTCACCGTGCACGACCAGGCCCAATGAGCGACGACCAGGGACTCCCCTTCGACGGGAAGCACCTACTCGTGGTGGGAGACAGGGTGCTGATCGAGCCCGAAGACGGTGAAGGTCGTACTCGCGTGGGGTTGTACCTGCCGCCCGGAGCTGTCGACTCGGAACAGGTGCAGGGCGGTCGCATCATCGCCACCGGACCGGGAAATCCCATCGCCGACCCCTCATCCTTCGACAGTGAGCCGTGGAAGATCACCTCCGGCGAGACTCGTTCGCGCCCCATGCAGGCCACGGTAGGCGACCACGCCCTGTTCTTCCGTAAGGCGGCCGTGGAAATCACTTTCGAGAACATCAAGTATCTCGTCGTGCCCGAGGCAGCCATCCTGGTGTTGGTACGGGAAGACTCGCCCTAGACATCTCCCCAACCGTCCGGCTCCATGGCTCGAATAAAACTGACAGACAACGCCCGTCGCTACCGACGCGGCATGTGGCTCGTCACTATCGCGGGACTGCCCGCGCTGTTGTTGGCGGTCCGCGGCGCCCAGGGACGAGTGCCCGTTTTTCTGGGAATCCTCGGCGCCCTGCTGTTTCTCGGCGCCATCGTAACGGCCGCGATGTTGGGTCTCAAGGTGCGCAGTCAAACGCTGGCCGACCGTGAGATGTATTCCCGGCGGGCCATGATCGTGATGATGACTGCTACGCTCGGCAAAGAAACCGACGAGTCCTTGGAGAAGATTCGCGATGGTGGCGGGCTTACCGGTGAGGCAGCCGAAATGATACTGCAAGGCCGCCAAGCCAAGGCTGACGCGAAAGCCGACGAGTAAGTCGGCCGTGTGCTACTTCGTGTACCTCGCGAGCCCCCTCACCTTGAGCGAGGTCCGCTCCATGCTCCCGGCCGGCCTCACCGCCGACGGACTCCCCAAAGCAGAACAACAGACCCTCCTCGATCTGCACTACGACGCCCAGGATGCCATGCGCATCCTCCACGGCGGCTGTTCCTGCGACTTGATCCGCGATCGCCAACCCGACCCCAAAACTGATGAAGTGGTACACCGGCAACGCTACCGCCACATGGGCTACGACCGCACCCGCATGATCCGTTACCTCGAGAACCATCGGCGGAGCCCGCAAGACCAGCGTCCGCGGCCGCAGGGGTATTGGGGTGAAGCGTTCAACGCATTCGTGGTGGAGCATGCGCGCAATGCCGGGCCCACGTTGTTCTACAGCCACTTCTCTCACGATGGCCTGCAGCATGACCCTGGTCTGGCTGCCGCCATGAGTCACATACAAGTGCGCGACGTGCAGGGATCCGTGAGCGACTGGTTGCCCGAGCAGACCCCGACCATGGTAGGCTGATGTCCGGGAGCGGGACGGACGGTCAGCTGCGGCGCATCACCACTTTGTTCCTGCGGGCGTTGCGGTTGCGCTGCCCCAGTTGCGGCGGCCATCCGGTCATCCTCCGCTGGTTCATGGTGAGCGACAACTGCCCCGCGTGCGGCATCCGGCTGCAGCGGGGCGAAGAGGGCTACTGGGTCGGGGCCTACATGTTCAACCTGATTGCGGCCGAGTTGGTGTGGGCCGGATCGATGGTGGCGGTCGTGTGGTGGACCTGGCCCAATCCGCCGTGGACCGGGTTGCTGATGGGTGGGGTGTTGTTGATGGTGATGATGCCGGTGGCGTTCTTTCCGTTTTCCCGATTGGTGTTCCTGGCGTTCGACTTGGTGTTCCGGCCGCCACAATCTGAAGACTATCCGGACCGCTGAACGGGATTAGTTGGCGTCGAACCCTTGGACGATCATCAAGTCAGTCCTGTCAATCGACGACGCACACACGACCGTGATGAGGTCGGGGGCCAAAGTATTGAGCTCGGGGCGGGAGGGACAGTCCTCGCCGAGAATCGCA
>CAXMUQ010000209.1:0-6557 GCA_964196605.1 uncultured Acidimicrobiia bacterium | reverse complement strand
ACCGGGTGTTCGGTAACGACCGGTTGCGGTCCATCAGTGTCGAAGTCGCCGAGGGCCTCCCGTTGGAGCAGGGGATGGTCGACATCGAACGCATCCTCCGGCGCGAGCACAAGATTCCCCCGGGAGGCGCCAACGACTTCCGCATCCGGGGGCGCCAGGAGATTCTGGCCACGCGGCAACAGGCCACCGAAGTGTTCACCTACCTGTTGGCAAGCATCGCCGGAGTGAGCCTTCTGGTGGGTGGAATAGGTATCATGAACATCATGTTGGTCTCCGTGACCGAGCGCACTCGGGAGATCGGCGTTCGCAAAGCGCTCGGTGCCACGAAAAGAAACATCCTTTCGCAATTCCTGGTCGAGGCGTTGGTCCTGTGCCTCCTGGGCGGCTTAATCGGCGTGCTGCTTGGGACCGGCGCAGCCGTAGGCTTGGCCCGGTTTGCCGGGTGGAACACCCTGGTATCTCCTGGAGCCGCGGTGGTGGCCTTCGGCTTCAGCGGCGCCATTGGGGTATTCTTTGGCTTGTTGCCGGCCCGCCGCGCCGCGATGCTGGACCCGATCGAAGCCCTGCGGTACGAGTAATCTCTCCGCCCCCAAACCTGCTCGGAGCGCCAGTCCTAATCCTGCAGTGACGAGGGACCTACCATGACCATCGCCCGTGTCACCGGAACGGGTTTCCACGTGCCTGATAGGGTGGTGACCAACGACGACCTGACGGCGTTCATGGACACGTCAGACGAATGGATTAGAACGCGGACCGGCATCGAACAGCGCCATTGGGTCACCGAAGGCGAGACTGGTGTCGGGCTGGCGCGCAAGGCCTCCATGAAGGCGCTGGCGGCCTCTGACCTGTCGCCTGAAGATCTAGACGCTATCGTGTTCGCCACCAGCACGCCCGACCAGTTCTGCCCCGGCAACGGCACGGTGTTGCAACACGAGCTGGGCGCGGGCACCATCCCGGCCATCGACATCCGCACTCAGTGCAGCGGTTTCGTCTACGCGCTTTCGGTAGCGGACGCCTGGATCAGAGCGGGCAACTACAGATGCATCCTCGTCGTCGGCCAGGAGATCCAATCAACCGGTATGGACATCTCCACCAAGGGACGCGACACGTCGGTCATTTTCGCCGATGGTGCCGGGGCGGTCGTCCTCGAGGCCGATGACACCGACGGTCATGGCCTGTTGGCGTTCGACCTTCATTCGGATGGCGGCCAGGCGCAGCACCTCTGGGTAGAAAGCCCGGCGTCGAAGAATCATCCGCGAATCAGTCAGGGAGACGTCGCTGCCGGGAAGCACTTGTTGCGGATGAACGGCAAGGAAGTGTTCCGCCACGCGGTGGAGCTGATGCCATCATCGGCCCTGGCTGCGCTCGACAAAGCCGGCCTGGAGCTGAAGGACGTTGCCCTGGTCATCCCGCATCAAGCCAACCTCCGCATCTCGGACATGGTGCAGCGAAAACTCGGCCTCCGGGACGACCAGATCTACAACAACATTCAGAGATACGGCAACACCACCGCCGCCACCATTCCCATCGCACTCGATGAATGTGTCCGCCAAGGACGCATCTCGGCTGGTGACATAGTGGTGCTGACGGCGTTTGGTTCGGGTTTTCTTTGGGGGTCTGCTGTCGTCCGCTGGTAGCCCCACAGAAATGTGCTGGGGCCAGTGAATCTTTCGCGGTACGCGTTGCGTAATGCAACACGAAATCGCTTCCAGGAGTACTTATGTCGTTTGCAATCAACATGATGATCATCGCGGCCGTAGCCATGGTCGGGTTCGTAATCGCCAAGACGTTCGTTCGGCGCCGCCTGCGGTTCGTGGACGCGGTTTACGCGCCCTTGGCGCCCCTGACTGTGGGTGTCCTGGCGGCCGGCCTGGCATGGCCATTTGCAATTCTCCCGATCATCACGGCAACGATGGCGGTCATTTTCGGGATAGGCGCAGGTATGGGAACGGCCAGCGGAGTGCGAGCCCTCAAGCGCGGGACGGCGTGACGGCTACCGGGCCAGGCGGGCGGCGGACTATCTTTGCAGCATGCCAACCGTAACCTGTGTCCGCTGCAGCCGGACCAACAACCAGATGCCGTTCCGTCCGTTCCCCAACGACCTCGGTCTCAAGGTTTTTCAGGAGATCTGCGGTGAGTGTTGGAGCGAATGGCTCAAGCACCAGCAGGCGCTCATCAACCACTACGCTTTGAACGTGCAGGACCCCAAGGCGAAGGAGTTCCTGTTCACCAGCATGGAGCAGTACCTGTTCGAGGGTGGCGACGGGCTGCCAGCAGAAGGGGAACTATCTCCTTAAGGCACCCTGGACCGTCAAGCGGCTCAGGTTGCGCATGATACTGAATTCGAAACCTTCATCCGACTGGTAACTCCGCAGGATGCGATGGAGGTGCGATGGGTTCTCAGTGGCCCGCCCATCGACGGCCAGCACCACGTCACCGCCCTTGAGCCCCAGCCCTGATCCTTCGGGAACGCTGATTACCAGCACACCGCTACTGGTTCCGAAATAGCCTCCGAGTTCGGCGTTCATCGGGGCCAATTCCAACTCGAACAGCGGATCCGCGAAGAACAGATTCCCACCAGGGCTGAGCACCCTCGTCCGTACCCGCGGCATGGCCTTCTCGAATTCCACCAAGAGGCTGTCCTCACCGAACTTGACGCCCCAGTCGCCTTCAGGGGTAGTCCATTCGCGGACCATCGTGGGCCATGACTCGGTGACCAGCGACAGAAGCTTGGTGCGATCGTCGCGACGCAACTCAACGTTGATGGTATCGTCAGGATCGAGTTTTGATGCCACAGCGATCAGCCGGAGCCCAGGTACGGATGATCCGTCCTCGGCAGTGACCACGTGCTCGTCATCGAGTAGTGACTCGTCGTTGAGCACCACGATGATGTCCCCGCTGCGAATGCCCGCTCGGTCCGCGGGACCGTTGGGGGACACCGAGTTGATGAGGGCACCGTAGCGGTCGGTGTCGCCGGCACGGAGGTTGACGTTCATCCCCAAATGCGCCCGGCGCATCGTGACGAATCCGGTCATCAACGGACTCACGGAATCGACGTGGACTCGAATCTGGATATCATCTCTGGACTGGGCCTCAACGCCGGCGCTCGCTGCCAACGCCATGACCAGTAGTACCACGATGCCCGTCAGCGTTCTCGTCACCGGCTACAACCCCGCGTTGGTGGCACGGGTCAGGTGCACGTTCACCAAGGCGTCCATCAATCCCCCCCGCTGGCGCCACAAGTCCAGGAGCGCCTCATCGCGCACCCGTTGTTGCATCATCCCGGCAACCTGTAGCTGCCGATCGACTTCCGCGATCTGATTTTCAAGGCCGGCGACGACCGTAGCCCTCCGGCCGTCGGTAACCCGGCGTTCGGGCTGGAAACGCCCAAGCGCAGTCTCCAGCATTTGCGATTGAGCCATGGCCGTGCCGATCGCCCGGCTCGATTCTTCTTCGGCGGCGGCAACGTTGCGGTCACCCAGCACCAGGAACATCGCAATAGAGGCAGCCAGGGCCAATCCTCCGGCACCACCCCACACGGCACGACGCCGGCGACGGTAGCCTACTACCTGGCTTCTTACCTCCAACCACGCATCACGGGGAGGCCGCAGCATGGGCAGGGCCTTTAGCTGTGCCGTTCGTTGGTGCAGCCGCTCGAGTTCTGCCTGGCACACCTGGCACGTTTCCAGATGCTGCTGCGCCGAGTACGATCCGGGCGACGAAGCCGGCTCCCGCACGTTCAGTAACTGCTCCATGGTCAGATGGGTCATGCGATCGCCTCCTCGCCCAGCCACCCGCGCAGCCGTACATGGGCCCGCGCCAGTTGCGACTTGGAGAAACTCACGGACTTGCCCATCATGGCGCCGATTTCGCCGTGGGTGTACCCCTCGACATCGTGAAGCCACACCACGGCCCGGGACACCTCGGGAAGCCGTTCCAGAGCCGCCTCGAGGTCCATCCGCAGGTGCCGGTCTTCCTTGCGCGTCGGCATTACTTCATCGTGCAGTTCGTCGGCGTCCCGGTATTTGTTCCTCCGAAGCCGCATCAGCGCCTTGTTGCTGGCTATGGTCCGTACCCAGCCCCACAGACTCCCCTCCCCGCGGAAGCGCCCGATGCTCTTGGCCACCTCCAGGAAGGTCTCCTGCAGAACGTCTTCGGCGTCCTCAACCGTGCGGCAGATCCGTCGGGCCAGGTTGTACACCGGCGTCTGGAAGGCCCGGAAGATCTGCTCCAACGCCTCCGGGTCCCCGGAACGGGCCCGGGCAACGACGGCGTCAGCATTCGCCAACGGAAAGCTCTCCAATGCAAGTACCCTTGTCATAGCTGTTCTTTAGATGCCCATACGGCCCCGTGGGTCGCAAAGTAGCAATCGGGACATGGACCTGAGGTCACCCAGCAATCGTCCATCCCAGACAACGGGACGTAACGACATACAACACAGCAACTTACGTTGCTCAGCCGAGTACAGGAAGGGCCCGGATCGCTCCGGGCCCCGTATGTCCATTCCCATCCCCCAGTGGTCAGCCCACCACCAGGTTCACCAGCCTCCCGGGAACGTAGATACGCTTGCGAACAGCCTTGCCATCAATGAACCGAAGGGTCGTGGGGTCCGCCAGAGCGGCGCCCATGATGACCTCCTCCGTCGCGTCCCTGGCAACCGCCACCCGTGATCTGGTCTTGCCGTTCACCTGGATCACCACCTCCATCTCGTCCTCGACCAGGAGTCGTTCGTCCCAACTGGGCCATTGGGCCTCGAAGATGGACGCGTCATGGCCCAGGCGCTCCCAGCATTCTTCGGCAAAGTGGGGACAGAACGGCGCCAACATGAGGATGAGGTCCTCAACGATGTTACGGTCGGCCACATGGTGTTCCCGAAGTGTGTTTAGCAACTCCATGAGGGCAGCGATGGCGGTGTTGTACTTCAGTCCCTCGAGGTCGTGGGTGACCTGGCGCATGGTCTGGTGCCACTTCACCAGAACCGGTCGTGGTGTCGCGTCGGTTTCGGCGGCACTGGCAACCAGACTCCAGACACGATCGAGGAAGCGGCGGGGACCACTGATGCCCTCGTCACGAAAATCGCCGCCTTCCTGAAACGGCCCGAGGAACATGAGGTACAGCCTGAAAGTGTCGGCTCCCCACGTGGCTATGTACTCGTCGGGGATGACGACGTTGCCACGAGACTTGGACATCTTGGAACCGTCTTTGACGATCAGCCCGTGAGCCCTGAACTTGGCGAACGGCTCCTCGAAATCGATGAACCCCTGGTCGTGGAGCACCATGGCGAGGAACCGTGAGTACAGCAGATGAAGGACGGCGTGCTCATTGCCACCGATGTAATTGGTGACGGGACACCACGTCCGGGTACGGTCCGGGTCGAATGGCCTGTCGTCGAACTCGGCGCTTGGGTACCGCAAGTAATACCAGGCCGAGTCGAGGAACGTATCCGATACGTCTGTTTCGCGTCGAGCGCGTTGGCCACATTCGGGGCAGGGTACGAAGTACCACTCTTCGTTGCGTGCCAGAGGTGACACCCCGCTGTCATCGGGCCGGAAGTCCTCCAATGGGGGAAGCAGTACCGGGAGTTCTTCCTCGGGTACCGGCACCGTGCCACATGCCTCGCAATAGATGATGGGAATCGGGGGACCCCAGTACCGCTGGCGGGAAATACACCAATCGTAAAGCCGGTACTGCACCGTGCCGGTGCCGGCGCGCATGTCCTCCAACCAGCGAATGATATCGGGGAGAGCCTCCAGGGCCGGCCGCCCATCGAATGGGCCGGATCCCTGGAGACGGCCGTCCTCGTCGATGACGGGGACGACGTCGAGACCGTACTTGTTGGCGAATTCGAGGTCGCGCTCGTCGTGGGCCGGCACGGCCATGATAGCACCCGTGCCGTATTCCATGAGGACGTAGTCGGCCAACCACACCGGAATCGAATTACCGGTGGCAGGATTTACAGCGTACCCGCCGGTGAACACGCCGGTCTTCTCCCGCTCGCCCACTCGCCGCGAAACCAGGTCCTCGGCCGCCGCCCGCTCCACATATTGGCGCACGGCGTCATGCTGTTCGTCGGACGTGAGCGTGGCGACCATCGGATGCTCGGGAGCCAGAACCATGAAGGTGGCGCCAAAGATGGTGTCGGGACGAGTAGTGAAAACCCGGATGGGGTCGTGACTCTCCACCGGAAATTCAACCTCGGCGCCTTCGGAGCGCCCAATCCAGTTGCGTTGCGCGGTGGTGGTGGTGGCTGACCAGTCCATCAATGCCGGGTCGTCGAGATTGGCCAGCAGCCGCTCTGCGTAGTCGGTGATCTTGAAGTACCACTGATCGAGCCTGCGTTGTTCGACCTTGGTGTCACCGTGGCGCTCGCAGAAACCGGCGATGACCTGCTCGTTGGCGAGCACCGTTTTGCACTCGGGACACCAGTTGACCATGCCCATTTTCTTGTAGGCCTTGCCGGCCTTGTACAACTGTAGGAACAGCCACTGGGTCCACTTGTAGTACCGTGGGTCGGTGGTCGCCAATTCCTGGCGCCAATCGAACATGCCGCCGATAAG
>CAXMUQ010000208.1:0-7444 GCA_964196605.1 uncultured Acidimicrobiia bacterium | reverse complement strand
CTTGTGGCTGGTTGCGGCTGGAGGAGCGCCAGGCTCATGAGGAGCGATAACATTGCTGACACGCCCTTGTGGGTCGGTTGATTCGAGTCTATCGTCGGACTCGATGAGTATGGTGGGGACGCCCATCCAGCGCTAGGGGCCCCCTACCCACTAAGCACTACGCACTACACCCTGTCTACTACGGTCCAAAATGCTTATCCAAGACACCACCGCTGACCCGTCTTTCTGGAACGAACTGACCAACCATCCGTTGTTCGTCTCCGTCGGCGGCGTCATTGCGCTTCTCCTGGTTGCCTTCCTGGTCGACCGGATCGCCAAACGCATCCTGAACACGATCCTCAGACCACTGATCAAGCGCACCAAATCCAAGTGGGACGACGCGCTCGTGCAGCACAACGTCCTGGGCAAGACCGCGCACCTGGCGCCGGCCTTGGTGATCTACTATGGGATCACCCTCGTGTCAGGGTTGAGCGACGGCCTGACACTGGTGATCCAGAGGGCCGTCGGAGCCGCCATCATTCTGCTGGCCGCCAACGCCATCGCCGCTGCCGTGACAGCCACCGGAACCATCGCCAGCAAAATGGCCGATGGTCGTCCGCTCCAGGCCTATTTCCAGGTGGTCAACATCCTCCTCTATCTGGTGGCCGTGGTGCTGGTCATCGCGCAATTGACCGCCAAGAACCCGCTGGTACTGTTGAGCGGTATCGGCGCGGCAACAGCGATTGTCGGGCTGGTCTTCAGGGATACCATCCTGTCTTTTGTGGCGAGTCTGCAGATCACCTGGTACGACATGGTGCGGGTAGGCGACTGGATCGAAGTGCCCAAGATGGGCGCCGACGGCGACGTCATCCAGGTAGACCTCCTGACGGTCATGGTTCAGAACTGGGACAAGACCGTCACCACCGTGCCCACGTCACAAATGACATCGGGCTCGTTCAAGAACTGGCGCTTCATGTCGGGATCGGGCGGCCGCCGGATTAAGCGGGCACTCTACGTGGACATGGATTCGATCCGGTTTCTCAGCGACGAGGAGGTCGACCGATTTACCAAGTACGACTTGCTGACCGACTACATCGATGAGAAGAAGAAGGAAGTGGCCAAGTACAACGCCGACGACGTCAAGACCCCCGACGTGATCTCCAACGTGCGGCGCCTCACCAACGTAGGCACCTACCGGGCCTACATAGAGGCGTTGCTCAAGCAGAGTCCCCATATCCACCACAAGGGGTTCACCCTAATGGTTCGGCAACTCGCCCCGACACCACAGGGACTCCCACTCGAGATTTACGCGTTCACCAACGACACCAACTGGACCAACTACGAAGGAATCCAGGGCGACATCTTCGATCACCTACTGGCCATCGCGCCTGAATTCGGCATCGCCGTGTTCCAGGCGCCCAGTGGGGAGGATATCAGGGCGATAGGCGGGGGGAGCGGACCGCCGGGCCGCCTGACCGCCTGACCGCCTGACCGCCATAACTTGTTATATATCATTGGATTACCATACCAACGTCCCCTGCTGAAACATTCCCACCCTGTCCCCGTAGGGTCGGCCATCATCCTATTGGGGGCTAATGCAATGTCTAGACGCGGATCGGCGGGAAACATCCTGGCCGCGGTGGCGAGCTTCTTTCTACCCGGCCTGGGCCAGCTGTTTCAGGGGCGCTTCATGGCGGCCGTGGTACAGTTCGGCGCCTATCTGGTTGTTTCGTTCCTGGGGTTCGGCTGGCTGGTGCGCATAATCTCTGCCGTCGAGGCAGGGCTGTGGAACGAAGAGTAGGTAGATAGACGAGTCCCTGCGGGGGAAAGCACCCTACTGGGGCTGCCCTTCCTCCGCATCACCGGAAGCATCCTCCTGCTCCTTGCTTCCGGTTTCCTGATCAAAGTCCAAAGCCACGGAATTGATGCAGTAGCGCTGCCCGGTTGGGCCAGGTCCGTCGGGGAAGACGTGCCCCAAGTGAGCGTTGCACTTGGCGCACAGCACTTCGGTCCGCCTCATACCCAGGCTGTCGTCCGTCTCTTCATCCACCGCGCCATCGGCCGCGGGAGCCGTGAAACTGGGCCAGCCACTGTGGGACTCAAACTTGGTGTCCGATCCGAACAACTCGTTGCCGCAGCCGACGCAGCGATAGGTGCCCTCAGCTTTGTTGTCGAGCAGCCGTCCAGTGAAGGCACGCTCAGTGCCCTTTTCGCGAATGACGCGGTATTGCTCAGGAGTCAGCTGCTCGCGCCACTCGGCGTCGGACTTGTCGATCTTCTTGGCCATGGGAACAATATGGTGGCTCAGCTGCCTGCTGTCAGCTGTCGGCTGTCGGCTCTGGCTCGGGGCGTCTAGCTTCAGAAGGGCATTTTTCCTCTAACGTCAGAGACGTCAATGCGGCACTCGATTCTCCTCCTCGCCATGGTCCTCTCCGGTTGCGGCGGCAACGCGTCGGCCGGCCAAGAGGTGGTTCCGCAAGAGCCACCGCCCCAGGTTCCGGACGACACCACTCTGCCGGTGGAACGCCGGATCGAGGCCATTTCGTTCACGGGAGACACTTTGAGCGAATTCCCCCTGGCAGACAACCTTCGCGCCCAACGTGAACAGCAATTCGAAGAGGCGCGCCAGCGGTGGGTAATTGATCCTTCAAACATCGACAACATCATCTGGGCCGGCCGGCGCGCGGCCTACCTCGGCCGATACCAGGAGGCCATCCTCATCTTCAGCCTGGGCATCAAACAGTACCCGGACGAGGCCAGGCTCTACCGCCACCGCGGACACCGATATGTCACTACCCGACAGCTGGACAGCGCCGTGGTCGACCTCGAACGCGCAGCGGCGCTGATCGAGGGACAGCCGGACCAGGTCGAGCCCGACGGCCTGCCCAACGTGCAGAACATTCCCACCAGCACACTGCACTCGAATATCTGGTATCACCTGGGGCTGGCCTACTATCTCATGGCGGATTACCAGCAAGCACTCACCGCATATCAACGAGGTGTGGCCGGCTCGACCAACAGGGACATGGAAGTTGCTGCCCGGTACTGGCTATACCTGACCTTGCTGCGATTGAATCGCACTGACGACGCGATAGCTGTGGCGGATGTCGTGGAGCCGGACTGGACCTTACTGGAGAACACCAGCTATCTGCGATTGCTGTTGTTATATCGTGGGTTGATTCCCGTTGACGCACTCCTCCCGGCCACCGCGAGCGGCACGGTCGGATCGACTACTCTCGGGTATGGCGTGGCCCAATGGTACTACGCCCAAGGACAACAAGAGGAAGTCCGGCGCTTATTGGACAGTGTCTTGGAGAGCGGTCAGTGGCCCGCGTTTGGATTCATCGCCGCGGAGGCGGAGGTGGCGAGGGGCGAGTAGGGCGGTACAACCCTGCACACCTCAAACAAACCGTCTCGGCACGAAGTTCTGCTCATCCGATGGAGTTCTGACGTACTTGTCGTCCTGTAGGGGCGGGAGCTTGATGGGCTCGTTTTCGGGTTCGTCGTAGGGGATCATGCCGAGGAGGTGGCTGATACAATTGAGTCGGGCGGCTTTCTTGTTGTCGGCATCGATCACGAACCAGGGCGACTGCTTGATGTCGGTGTAAGCGAACATCTCGTCCTTGGCCCGAGCGTAGTCAACCCAATGCGATCGGGCAGTGAGGTCCATGCCGCTCAGTTTCCACCGTTTGGTCGGGTTCTCGATTCGACTGCGGAAGCGGAGTTCCTGCTCCTCGGCGCTCACCGAGAACCAATACTTGATAAGGATGATGCCAGAACGGATGAGGGCTCGCTCGAACTGGGGTGTGGTCCGCATGAACTCCGTGTATTCCGCGTCGGTACAAAACCCCATGACGCGCTCCACTCCAGCCCGGTTGTACCAGCTACGGTCGAACAGGACCATTTCGCCCGCAGATGGCAGGTGGGCGACGTAGCGCTGGAAATACCACTGGGTGAGTTCTTTCTCAGTAGGTTTCGGAAGAGCGACGACCCGAACGATCCGGGGATTCAGGGTTTCGGTGACCCGCTTGATGGTACCGCCCTTCCCCGCGCCATCCCGGCCCTCGAAAATGACCACCACCTTGAGACCATCATCGATGATGTGCTCTTGGAGCTTAACCAGCTCAATCTGGAGCCGATTGAGTTCCTTGACGTACGTCTTCTTGGTCAATTCGACAGACTCCCCGACATGCTTGGCTTGAGAAAGGGGGTTCTCGAAGGTGTCGTCGGCATCGAAACGAGTCATGGTATCCAGGGCAACGGCAGACAATAGGAATGGGCGGAACAGTCTCAGATGGTAACCACCAGAAACAGCACGCAAAAGGGGGCAGCCGCAAGGGACCGCTAGCGCCGAACGGGCCTTCCGGACAGATTCCTTAAGCGGAGCCGCGCCCGTACGGCGCTTCCGGTTCTACGAAAGGCCTAGATGAGCACCAGCGCACCCAAGGCGACCGACGTTTCCAGCGGCCAGCAAACCCGTGAAGTGCGAGAGGCCGTGGTGGTCCGTTTTGCCGGTGATTCCGGGGACGGGATGCAGCTGACCGGCTCGCAGTTCACCCTCGAAACAGCCCTCGCCGGCCTCGATCTCACCACGTTTCCCGACTACCCCGCCGAGATCCGGGCACCCGTTGGGACGACCTTCGGCGTGTCGGCGTTCCAGATTCACTTTGGATCGGTTGACGTCAAGACAGCCGGTGACGAAGTGGACGTTCTGGTGGCCATGAATCCGGCAGCCTTGAAAGTCAGCCTGGAGAACCTCCGACTGGGCGGCACAATCGTAGCCGACACCGGCAGCTTCGGCGAGCGTAACCTCGCCAAGGCCGGCTACGACACCAACCCGTTGGAAGACGACACCTTGGCTCCCTACCAGGTGATCCCGCTGGACATCACCCAGTTGACCATGAACGCGGTGGAGGGGTTCGGTCTCGGCAAAAAGGAAGCGCTCCGGAGCCGCAACATGTGGGCACTCGGGCTCATGCTGTGGATGTACGACCGGGACCTGACCGCCAGCGCCGCCTGGTTGGCCAAGAAATTCTCCGCACGCGAGATGTTGGCTAAGTCCAACAACGCCGCCCTCAGTGCCGGGCACGCCTACGGCGAAACAGCCGAAATGTCGGGCAATCTCGTCGGTTACCGCGTCGAGGACGCCGATCTCCCCCCCGGGGAATACCGGACCATCACCGGCACTGAGGCACTAGTGTGGGGACTGATATCCGGCCTCCGGTCGGCCGGGTTGGAGCGACTGGTGTTCGGCTCGTACCCCATCACGCCGGCCTCCCCGGTTCTCCACGCGCTGGCAACGATGCGTGATCAAGGCGTCTACACCTTCCAGGCCGAAGACGAAATCGCGGCCATTTGCTCTGCCATTGGAGCCTCATACGGCGGTGCATTGGGTGTCACATCGTCGTCCGGCCCCGGCATTGCGCTCAAGACTGAGGCGATCGGCTTGGCGGTCAGCGTAGAGCTTCCCCTGGTAATTCTCAACATCCAGCGAGCGGGGCCATCTACCGGTTTGCCGACCAAGACCGAACAGTCCGACCTGCTTCAAGCCGTTTACGGCAGGAACGGCGACACCCCGGTAGCCGTGCTGGCGGCGGCGACCTCAATCGACTGTTTCGAAGTGGCCCGCGAGGCTGTTCGCCTGGCCACCAAGTACATGACGCCGGTGATCCTTCTGTCGGACGGATACTTGGCCAACGCCGCGGAACCCTGGCTCATTCCCGACCTGGACGCACTGGAAGACTGGCCGGTGCACAAGCGCACGGACACGGCGGACTTTCAACCGTTCGAACGGGATCCGGAAACCCTGGCACGCGCATGGGCCGTACCCGGGACGCCTGGTTTGATGCACCGGATTGGTGGGATCGAGAAGGAGCAAGGGTCGGGGCACATTTCCTATGATCCAGCCAACCACCAGACGATGACTGATCTCCGCGCCGCGAAGATCGCCAACATCGCCAACGACATCCCCGAACAGGACGTCGCACTGGGCGATCGAACGGGAGCGCTAGCCCTCGTGGGATGGGGATCCACTTTCGGACCGATCAACAAGGCAGTCGAGCAGGCTCGCGAGCGGGGGCACTCGGTATCACACATCCACCTGCGATATATCAACCCGTTCCCGGCAAACCTCGAGTCGCTGCTGAATGGGTTCGAAAAGATCCTGGTGCCGGAGATGAACAACGGCCAGTTGGTGACAATGCTCAGAAGCCGGTACCTCGTTCCCGCCGTAGGGCTGAACAAGGTCACCGGCCAACCGTTCAAGATTGCCGACGTGGCTAGAGCCATCGACGCGGCCCTGGAGTAGCTCATGACGACAGCCATTCCCCAGCCTCTCAAGCCGAAGGACTTCGCCTCCGACCAGGAAGTCCGCTGGTGCCCGGGCTGCGGTGATTATGCGATTCTCAAGGCCATCCAGAAAACGCTGGCAGACCTCGAGGTCGCTCCGGAACAGACGGCCTTCGTTTCCGGCATCGGTTGCTCGTCGCGCTTTCCTTACTACATGGCGACTTACGGGTTCCACACCATCCACGGCCGAGCTCCGGCGATCGCCACGGGCCTGAAAATGGCCAATCCCGACCTCGATGTGTGGGTCATCACCGGCGATGGCGACGGACTCAGCATCGGCGGCAACCACCTGCTGCACGTGTTGCGGCGAAACGTCGACCTGCAGATCGTACTGTTCAACAACGAGATTTACGGCCTGACCAAGGGACAGGTGTCACCCACCTCACGCGTCGGAACCAAGTCTCCGACTTCCCCGCGGGGCTCGACCGCTCACCCATTGAGTCCGGTGGCAGTATCCCTCGGAGCTGGTGCCCGGTTTGTGGCGCGGGCAATCGACATCGACCAGAAACACCTGATCGAGGTTCTCACGGCCGCGCACGCACACCGAGGCGCGTCGTTCGTCGAGATCTTCCAAAACTGCCCGGTGTACAACGACGACGTGTTCCACGATTTCACCGACCGGGCCGACGCACCAGACACGCAACTGCACGTGGAACACGGCAAGCCGCTCCGGTACGGCAAGGACGGCAACCGTGGTATCCATCTCAAGACAGGGACGCTCGATGTCGAGGCCGTCGTCGTCGGTGAAAACGGCATCACCGAAGACGACATCCTGATCCACGACCAAACCAACAAGACGCTGGCTGGTCTCCTAGGTACCCTCAAGCCTCCGGCGTTTCCCCAAGTGCTCGGCGTGCTGTACAACGATCCCATCGACAGCTATGAAGTCCAGGTGGCCGCACTCGGTGAAGCCCGTAGTGACGTGTCGCTGAACGATCTGATCCGCAAGGCCCGAACCTGGTCCGTGGCGTAACTCTCCTTCTCAGGTCCAACGAACTCAGACGTGAGCGGGACCGACTGACCGCCTGTCCCCCTGACCGCCTATCCCCATCCGTGCCCTTCCGCATAGCCACCCTCGTCCTCACCTGCGCCATATTCTCGGCCGCCGCCATGGTCC
>CAXMUQ010000207.1:0-8234 GCA_964196605.1 uncultured Acidimicrobiia bacterium | reverse complement strand
GAACTCGGCAAAATGACCCCGTAACTTCGGGATAAGGGGTGCCGGTAGTAGGTGACTTCCCTCGCGGAAGAAGCCGGGGCCGGCCGCAGAGAATCGTCCCAAGCGACTGTTTAGCAAAAACACAGGTGTCTGCTAAGGCATGTACAAGCCGACGTATAGGCACTGACTCCTGCCCGGTGCCGGAAGGTTAAAGTGAGCAGTTAGCCGCAAGGCAAAGCTGTGAACCGAAGCCCCAGTAAACGGCGGCCGTAACTATAACGGTCCTAAGGTAGCGAAATTCCTTGTCGGGTAAGTGCCGACCTGCACGAATGGAGTAACGACTTGGGAACTGTCTCGTCCGTAAGCTCGGCGAAATAGAAGTATCGGTGAGGATTCCGATTACCCGCGACAGGACAAAAAGACCCCGTGCACCTTTACTACAATCTGTCATTGATTGTCGGTATTGCATGCGTAGCATAGGTGGGAGCCTTTGAGCTCTCGGTTTCGGCCGGGAAGGAGGCACCAGTGAAATACCACCCTTGTTTTTCTAGCAATCTCACTCAGGCGGCAACACCGTCGAGGACCGTGGCAGATGGGTAGTTTGACTGGGGCGGTCGCCTCCTAAAAAGTACCGGAGGCGCGCGAAGGTACCCTCAGTGCGGTCGGTAATCGCACGACGAGTGCATAAGCAAAAGGGTGCCTGACTGCGAGCGCGACGGCGCGAGCAGGAACGAAAGTTGGCTTAAGTGATCCGGTGATCCCGTGTGGATGGGTCATCGCTCAACGGATAAAAGGTACGCCGGGGATAACAGGCTTATCGCGCCCGAGAGTTCACATCGACGGCGCGGTTTGGCACCTCGATGTCGGCTTATCACATCCTGGGGCCGGAGAAGGTCCCAAGGGTCCGGCTGTTCGCCGGTTAAAGTGGTACATGAGCTGGGTTCAGAACGTCGTGAGACAGTTCGGTCTGTATCCGTCGTGGGCGTGGGAGTGTTGAGGGGGCTCGTCTCTAGTACGAGAGGACCGAGATGAAGTGACCGCTCGTGTACGGGCTGTTCCGCCAGGGGCAGTGCCCGGTAGCGACGTCGCGCAGAGATAACCGCTGAAAGCATCTAAGTGGGAAGCTCGCCCCAAGATGAGCACTCCTGGGTCTGAAGACCCCTGAAGGGCCCTGGGAGACTACCAGGTTGATAGGGCGCAGATGTAAGGACGGTAACGTCTTCAGTCGAGCGCTACTAATCGCCCGTGAAGTTTGATCTCTCCTTTTTACAATGGGGAATCCAAAACAATTCCATTCAATCCAATAATTGTCAGACTTTTGGCTGACGACTAGCGCGCAGGGGCCACACCCGTTCCCATTCCGAACACGGCAGTTAAGCCCTGCAGCGCCGATGGTACTGCGACCGGGAGGTCGTGGGAGAGTAGGCCGTCGCCAGCCGCTTTATCGAAACGCCCCGAAGGCTATCTGCCTTCGGGGCGTTTCTATTTTCAGGTGTGATATGCGATTCTCGATGGCGCACTACCTCAATCCATTGACGGTGGACGACGGGCGACCGTAGATAGCGAGGGCAGCACTGGCAATCCGGAAACGCACACGTATCGGGCATCGGAGATTACATCCGGTGCCCGATTGGCATTCATCGCACTCCGGTATCATTTTGCAGCCTAATGCTCGACCTAATAGTCACCCTCACCACCATCAGTCTCATCGATAGCCTCTCGCTGTTGCCGTTTGCTATCGTGGTCCTGGCAGTGTTGCTGAGCGGCCGACAGCCCTACCTCACGGCCACGGGCTTCCTCCTGGGAATCTTCGTCTCCTATCTCGCTTCAGGTATCCTGATCGCTTTCGGCCTAGGCGAGACGATCAACAAAGTCACCGAGGTGCTAGTACACTGGTTCAAGAATCCCAACGCCCTCGACTACTATCTCAGTATGGTCGTTGGGGTCTTGTTGATCGTCTTCGGCTATGCCTGGGCCACCGCGAGACGCAAGAAGGCCGAGCAGAAGAAACAGGCCGACCCCGGCATGGGCCCGTGGCAGGCGTTCCTCCTTGGCGGGGGCGCAGTGTTGGCGGGATTGTGGGGTGCGCTGCCGTACTTTGCGGCGGTGGACACCATACTCAAGGAAAACCTCGCGGTCAGCGAGAGCATCGTCGCCCTGACGTACTACAATGTGATCTTCGTCTCCTCCGGTGTCGTGGTGGTGCTCATCCGCGCCGTCATGGGTGAGCGGGCCGATGGAATATTTGCGGCCGTGAATCGTTTCATCGCCGTCTGGGGCAAGCGCGTGATCATCACGCTCATGGTGTTGCTAGGACTGGTCATGCTGGCCGACGGTGTGGGGTGGCTAGCCGGGCGTCCGCTCATCCCAACGGGGTAAGTGCGCGGCACAATTGGATGACGAGGCAGGGACGACGCCCTTGTGCCGCCCTCGCCCGCTGGTAGCAAGCCTTGGCGGCCGATAGCTCCTTGACACCGGGGCCTCTAGGCGGTCTTTTAGCTATGAACTAATGAAGGAATCCTCACGCTTGGAGGCATATTATGCGCCGTTTCTCCACCCTGTTCCTTGCCGCTGGGTTGGTCGCCTGTGGCGGGGGCGATTACGCAGCTGATGACGCCGAAGGCATGGCCTCGGGTATCACTCTGGCCCAGGTGGCCGGCACCTGGAACTTGACGGGCACCCTGGCCACCGCAGAAACCACCATCATTGAATACTCAGTGGTAGCAACCGACTCGGAAGCTGGCTGGATGCTAAACCTGCCGGGCCGCGATCCCGTCGCAATCCGCATCGTGGCGATCGAAGGCGACAGTATTGTCGGGGAAGCCGGTCCGTTCGAGAGTATCCTTCGTGAGGGCGTGATGGTAACCACCAGAACGGTCCTGCGGCTCCATGGCGAGATGCTCATGGGTACGCTCGACGCCACCTACGACACGGAGCCAGTGGTAACGGTCCCTGGGACGTTTGAGGGCACTCGCGGCATGTAGCAGGCGTGTACGGGGGAGTTAGGCAGCTGACCACAGAACCTCTATCTTCCCCTGATGCCAACCAACACCATCCGCGCTCCGCGGCCCTGGCCCGCTCGACCACCTCGTCCAGCGGGTCGGGACGTGGACTGCGCCCCATGACTACTGACCGTATTACCGACTCGGGTCCGGTCGCAAGTCACCCGACCCGGTGCGGGGACATCGCCCTGGCCGGCCGCCCCAATGTCGGCAAGAGCTCCCTGCTCAACGCCATCGTCGGCGAGCACCTCGCCCTGGTGAGCTCCCGAGCCCAGGCGACCCGTCTCCCGGTGGTCGGCGTCCATACGACCACCGATACCCAGTATGTGTTTCACGACCTCCCGGGGCTTCTCGACCCGGCGTACCTCATGCATTACCGTATGCTGGCGGCAGCCCACCAGATCATCAGTCAAGTTGATGTGATACTTTATCTGGTGCCCGCAAGTGACGATGTGGCAACGCCTTTTACTGACAACGTAACGTTGGCAAATCCTCACCGCGGAGCTGTGCTGACGGTCTACACCAAGGGTGACCTGGTGAGCTCCGAGGAGCGCAGCAACTTGGAAAAGACGGGCCTGGTGGTGTCCACCAAGGAGGGCTGGGGACTCGAAACCCTCATGACGGAGGTGAGAGCCCAGCTCCCTGAAGGTCCATTTCGCCACGACCCTGAGGCGTTGGGGACCCAGCCGCTGCGGTTCTTCGCCACCGAGTACGTCCGCGAGGCTGCCTTCGATATCCTCGAGCAAGAACTCCCTTACGCCCTCACTGCCGTAGTGGAAGAGTTTCGCGAGAACGAGGAGCCGATGTACATTCGTGTCACCATTATCGTGGAACGAGACTCCCAAAAAGGCATCGTCATCGGCAAAGGCGGTCGCACCATCAAACGGATCGGCTCCCTGGCACGAGCCCGGCTCGAGAGCCTCACCGGCGTGCCGGTCTACCTCGATCTCTGGGTCAAAGTCCTCAAGAACTGGCGCAAGAGCCCGATTGCACTGACGCGGTTGGGATTCCCGCCCTCTGACAAGGAAACGGCATGAGCCTGCCACCTGAGTTGCTTGACATACTCGTGTGCCCCAAGTGCAAGGGAACCTTGGAACACAAAGACCAACCCGAGGAACAGCTGGTCTGCCAAGTTTGTCGGCTGGTGTACGCCGTGGACGACGGCATTCCCATCATGCTCATCGACGAAGCCAAACCGCTGTAGCATCCCGTGACTGGCAACGGGACCCCTCCTTCCAAAGGCACGAGGCCTCGCTGGCGCCCGGGATGGCGCGAGTGGACGCTGTTGGCGGTTCCACTGAGCCTGGTGGCTAGCTGGAGTCACCAGTCGGCGACCCTGGTTTTCGTGGTGGCGGCGGCGGCGATCATCCCGCTGGCCGGGTACATGGGGGAGGCCACGGAGCATCTCGCCAGCCACAGCGGGCCAGCCATCGGCGGTCTACTAAACGCTACTTTCGGCAACGCCGCTGAGCTGATCATCGGAATCGTGGCCCTCAGGGCAGGCCTCATCGACTTGGTCAAGGCCTCTATTATTGGGAGTATCCTGGGGAATCTGCTCCTCATTCTGGGGCTGGCGATCATCGCCGGCTCGCTCCGGAAGACCATCGTCCCCTTCAATAGGACCGCCGCCGGAGTATCGGCCACTATGCTTGCCTTGGCGGTACTGGCACTCACCATTCCGGCGCTATTCCATGGCCTGCATCCGGATGCTGGTTCCCTCGCCGAGCTCCACCTGTCCGAGGCGGTCGCGGTCATCCTGGTAGTCACCTACCTCCTGTCATTGCTTTTCTCACTGAAAACCCACAAAGCCCTCTTCGGTGGTGAGCCACATCCCGTGGTGGAAGGGGTATGGAGCCGCAAATTGGCGTTTTCCGTGCTCGCAGTGGCCACCGTCGGAGTGGCGGTAGTATCGGAAGTCCTGGTCGAGGCGGTCGAACCTATGACCCACGCGCTGGGCCTTTCCCAGACGTTTGTCGGGCTGATCGTCATCCCCATCGTGGGCAATGCGGCGGAGCACTCCGCGGCGGTCATGGTGGCTCTGAAGGGCAAGATGGACCTGGCGTTCCAGATCGCCCTCGGGTCGAGCACACAAATTGCCTTGCTGGTGGCGCCGCTCCTGATCCTGGCCGGAATCGTCCTGGGGACGGGCATGGATCTGGTGTTCGAGCCGTTCCAGGTGATACTCTTGGGCTTGGCGACGGCCGTGGTGGCCTTGATTACGCTGGATGGAGAGACCCACTGGTTCGAAGGCGTGCAACTGCTTGCAGTTTACGCCATGATAGCGGTTGCGGTATTCTTCATATAACCTTGTAGCCGTTACCCTTGTAGCTCCATATGACGGGGTTTAGCTTCCGTCCACCTTTCTACACGAGGCCGTGGTGCGAACTCGCCCGACGATACTCTATTATTCGCCGGACGCCGACTCGGTCCCGAGTCTCATCCGCCAATGGGCGGAGAGCAACTCCTTTCCCATGATGGTCCTGGACGATGGCGACTCGGTAGAGTCGGTCATCCTCCGTGGCGCCCCCGTCCTCCTCTTCATTGACGCCGACCAGACGGGCGATCGTGGCGTGGAGATGATCCGCCGACTCAAGCGGGATGCTTTTACAGCCACGGTGCCCGTTACCATGCTTTCCCAGTCCCATCACCCCGACAAGGTGGAGCTGTGGTTTGCCGCCGGGACCGACGAGGTCATCACCGAAATCTTCACACCAGCCGAACAGCGTGCCCGGCTGAACGCCATGCTCGTTCGGACCGTGAGGGACGTGTCGGTCCACCCGTCCACTCGGCTACCCGGCACCACCGAAATCGAACGGGAGATCAAGGGCCAGATCACTACTGACGGTGATTTCGCCGTCTGTTATGCCGATCTCGATCATTTCAAGGAATTCAACGACCGCTACAGCTACTACGATGGCGATCGCGTCATCTACATCGTCTCCCGGATCCTGCACGACGTCGTTCGTGGTCTCGTGGGACCTGGCGGGTTCGTTGGGCACATCGGCGGTGACGATTTTATCTTTGTCATAGCGCTCGAGCATGTCAGCGCGGTTTGTACCGAAATCCTCCACGTATTCGACACCTTGATTCCATTTCAGTACAACGACCAGGACCGGCGAGCTGGCTACTTCTTTGGCAAGGATCGCCGCGGACAACTCCACCGGGTCCCGCTCATGACGCTGTCCATAGGCATCGTCACCAACAAGAACCGTAGTTTCGCACACCCAGCACAAGTCAGCGAGTTGGCCACTGAAATGAAGAGCTATGCCAAGACGTTGCCTGGGTCGATATTCGTCGTTGACCGGCGGCGGGGCGAACTCGAAGACGAGGGCGGTAGCCGCCCAGACAACCGGTAAGGTGTAGAGCGATGAACGTTTCATGCCCCAGTTGCAATACTGTCTTTCGTGTCGATCCCGCCAAGGTCCCGGCGGGAGGCGTGCGCGCGCGTTGTACCACTTGTCGCGCCATCTTCCGCGTGTCGACCGAGATCATGGCCGACGTGGCTCCGCCCGTCGCTGCTCGCGCGACGAAGGCTCCCGGGCCCTCCGCGACAGCCCCGGCTCCACACTATGCTCCTGTGGCACCCACAGCTCGCCCCGCCGGCGCGCCCCAGACAGCGCGGGCGGTCCCCCTCGCACCACCGGTCACGCGCCCGGCAATCCCTGTAGCCCCCGCCGTGCCTCAGCCGCTGCAAGCGCCGCCCGTGCCGTTCCCTCCGGGAGCCGCCCCAGTCGCCGGCCGACCGGTCATGCCGCCCGCCTGGGCCGGCCAGCCCACAGGTCGGGCAGCGTCAGCGCCGGCTCAGCCGGCCGCCGGAGCTCCCAGGCCCGCGAGCGGGGCACCGATCAACCCGTTCCTGTCCCGAGACCCCAAACAGAAGGCCCGGCGGCTGGCCCGCGCCCTGGTGTCCGATCTGGTGGTGTACCATCCTGACAAGCGCCAGGAGGGCCTGCAGAACGGGACCCTGAAGGAGTTGTTTGCCGACGAAATCAAGAAGAGCTGGGAGGAGTATGGTGACCAGATCGGTCCGGAGGTCGCCGACGCGGCCAGCTACTTCAATGACGCCCTCAACGAGATCCTCAGCGACGGGCAGAAAATCTTCTAGCGACCCTCCCTGAGGGTCTTTCAATGGATTATATTCCTGTCAGGGCCGTTCTTCCGCTGAGGTGCGGACGAGCGGCCCTGCTCTTATGGATCGGCAATCCGCTAGCTGAACCCGGACGGCGGACATCGGATGTTGAATAAATGGAGAGGGTCATGGCAGATGTAACGCGGCAACTGGAAAGCCTGGAGAATCGTGTAGCTGAACTCCGAGGTTTTCTTTGACCTCGAGACCAAGTCACAACGACTGATCGCTCTAGACGCCGAGCAAGCCGATCCACTATTCTGGGAAGACTCTCAGCGGGCCCGCCGAGTTGTTCAGGAAACCAACCAGATCCGCTCCATCGTGTCGCCGTTCGAGGCCGTTACCGTACGGCTCACCGACGCCCATGACTTGCTAGATCTTCTGGCGGCAGAACCGGATGAAGATCTCAGCGCCGAACTCGAGGCCGAGACCAGCGACCTCGAGGATGCGGTCGCCGGCCTGGAGCTGCGTACCATGCTACAGGGCCCCGACGACCGGCTCGACGCCATCTTGACGGTCCACCCGGGCGCCGGCGGAACTGAGTCACAGGATTGGGCCGAGATGCTCATGCGAATGTACAAGCGGTGGGCCGACCGGCGCGGTTACAAGGTGGCGGTACTCGACCTCGTCCCCGGAGAAGAAGCCGGCATCAAGGCGGTCTCGCTACAAATCCGGGGGGAACACGCCTTCGGATACCTCAAGGCCGAGAAAGGCGTGCACCGGCTGGTCCGAATCTCTCCGTTCGATTCTCAGGCGCGGCGTCACACCTCTTTTGCCTCCGTGTTCGTTTATCCAGACATCGACGACACCATCGAGGTCGAACTACGCGAGGAAGACATCAGGATGGACGTGTACCGCGCGTCCGGAGCCGGCGGCCAGCACGTCAACAAGACATCGTCTGCGGTTCGACTCACCCATGAACCGACGGGCCTTGTTACCACGTGTCAACAGGAACGTAGCCAGATCAAGAACCGGGCTACCGCCATGAAGATGCTGCGCGCCGCCCTGTACCAGAAACAACTGGAAGAGCAGGAGGCCGCGCGGGCGGTGTTGGAGGCCACCAAGACGGACAATGCCTGGGGCAATCAGATCCGTTCCTACGTGTTTCAGCCCTACACCATGGTCAA
>CAXMUQ010000206.1:0-4403 GCA_964196605.1 uncultured Acidimicrobiia bacterium | reverse complement strand
CCCTCAGGCTCGAAGACGGTCGACACGGAGTTTCACAGCCGACCTGGCGGACCGCTGGCTATGCCGGGCACGTACACCGTGCGTCTGGACGTGGGTGACTGGTCGAGTACCGAGTCGTTCGATCTGGTCAAGGATCAAATCCGCGTGGCCGCTGGCGAGAAAGTCAGTTTCCGAGGAGACGGAAACTACCTGCGGGGACACGCCATCGAGTGTCGCATCAATGCCGAGGACCCCTACCGGAATTTTCAGCCCAGTCCGGGAACGATCACCGCATACCACCCGCCAGGGGGGCCCGGTGTAAGGGTGGACACCCACATTTACGCCGGCTACGTGGTGCCGCCCTATTACGATTCCCTGCTGGCCAAAGTCATCGTCCACGGGAACGACAGGACCGAGGCGCTGGCACGCATGGGGCAGGCTCTCGACAGTTTCATCCTCGAGGGCGTGGTCACCACCATCCCCTTCCTCTCGCGGCTGATCCGCAGTCCCGATTTCGTCGCCGGCGAGGTCGACACCAAGTTCCTGGAACGCACGCCGGAGTTGTTTGAGCCGCCGGCATGAGCCTGCGGGTGGCCCTGACGCCGGATGAGTTGGGTCCGGAAGAAGTGGCCGGCGCCTGCGTATTCGTCATCGATATACTGCGGGCTACCACTACCATGTGCGCCGCCTTACACAACGGCGCCGAGGCAATCATCCCCGTATCGGGGATCGACCAAGCTCGGGAAGTGGCCGCCCGGTTCGATGGGGATCACCCCCTGCTGGCCGGCGAACGAGGCGCCGACGCCATTCCGGGATTCGACCTTGGTAACAGCCCCGGCGAGATGATCCCCGCCGTTGTGGCCGGTAGGCTCATGATCATGACGACTACCAACGGCACCAAGGCGGTCCAGGCCGTGGCGTGCGCAGCCTCGGTGCACGCGCTGGCGGCGGTCAACTTCTCGGAGGCGGTTGTGCGTGCGCAGTCCGTATGGCGTGCGGGAGGGAGCCTGGTGGTGCTGTGTTCCGGAAACGTCGGCCGGTCATCTCGGGAAGATGCCTACTGTGCCGGGCGGTTCGGAATGGCCGTGGCTGGGAGTACCGACTGGGTTGCTGGTTCGGAGGCAGCCCGGTGGAGCCTCGACTTGGTGGAGCAATCTGGTGATGATTGGTACACGGCGCTCATGGCCAGTACGGCGGGCCAGAAACTGAGCGAGCACGGCTACGCCGACGATGTGATCATCGCCGGCCGGCAAGATATTCATCCGGTGCTGCCTTCGCTCCACGACGGACGCCTCACGCTGACACCATCGATTCCATGAACGAATCCTTCAAGCGACGACTCACCGCCATTTCGGCGCTGGTATTGGGCCTGTTCATCGGCCTGACCCTCCTCCCGGTTGCAATCACCGGCCCGCTGGGGTCCAGCCTGGGCCAGTGGCTGTGGCGGCTGCTGGGCATTGGGGCGCTGGGGTTGCCGCTGCTCGGCCTGGGGCTGGCGTTGGCCGGCTTCGAGCGGTTGCCCCGATTGGAGATGGACCGGGTTGCCGGCCTTACCGGCGGGCTGATCGTGCTGGTGCCGTTCTTCATCGGCGTGTTCACCCGGATCCAGCCGGACGCGTTCCTTGGCGTGATGTCCGAATGGGGCTGGGCCGCGCGGTTCACCGGTCTGGGGCCCGGGTTCCTGGCCCGGATGGTGACCGGGGTCGTGGGATTCGCCGGCGGATTGCTGATTGGGTTCCTGGGGTTATCGGCGCTGACGCTGTGGACCGTAGGGTGGCATCCTTTGCAACGGCTCGAACGCGGGGACAAGGAAAAGTCGGAGGAACCCGCCGCGGAAGTTTTGCCGCAGGTGGGCGCCACCCGCAGCGAGGTAGTGGTGTCCGCTCAGGAGCCACCGGTCAAGCCGAAGAAGAAGCCAAAGAAGAAGCCGAAGCGGACCGATCCCATGGCACTGGATGAGGCGGCGCTAAAGGATACCGCGCTACCGCCGATCGACCTGCTGGAGCCTCCTTCCGAGGATGATACCACCTCGGGTGAAGCCGGCCTGGACGCACTGGGCCAGGTGTTGCTGGAGACACTGCGGACCTTCAAACTCGACGGCCGGATCGTGGGGCGCACCACCGGTCCGGTGGTGACTCAGTTCGAGGTGGAACCGGCCCGCGGAGTTAAGGTGGGGAAGATCGCGGCGTTGGCGGACGATCTGGCGCTGGCCATGCGGGCACCGTCCATCCGCATCGTGGCGCCGATTCCCGGACGTGGCGCCGTTGGCGTAGAGGTGCCCAACCCGACGGCGCACGTGGTGACTCTCAGGGAACTGATGGAGGCGCCGGAGTGGGGCAGCGCGCGGGCTGCGCTGCCGGTTGCCCTGGGGCGGGACCTGGAGGGCCACCCGGTGATCGCCGACCTGGCCAAGATGCCGCATCTGTTGATTGCGGGGGCCACCGGTTCCGGCAAGTCGGTGGCCATTAACACCATGATCACCAGTCTGGTGTACCGCTACAGCCCCAAGGATCTGCGGCTGTTGATGATCGACCCCAAGATGGTCGAGCTGTCGATCTACAACGCGCTACCTCACCTGCGGCGCAAAGTGGTGACGGACAATCATGAAGCGGCCGGCGTGCTGAAGTGGGCGGTTATCGAAATGGACCGGCGCTACAAGCTGCTCCACGCCAACAACGCGCGAAATCTGGCCGACTTCAACCGCAAAGTAGAAGACGGTAAACCGCTCAAGAACCCGGCACCTCCCAAGGTGACGTTGTCGAGTGTGGCCGAGGAGGAACCTGACACGCCGCCGCCGGAGCCGGTGGATGAAGTGTACGGAGAGGGGACCCTGCCGTTCATCGTGGTGATCGTCGACGAGCTGGCCGACCTGATGATGACGGTCCCCGGCGAAATCGAAAGGCCGTTGGCCATGTTGGCGCAGAAGGCGCGCGCCATCGGCATCCACATCATTCTGGCCACCCAGCGCCCGTCGGTGAACGTCATCACCGGACTGATCAAGGCCAACTTCCCCAGTCGGATGGCATTTCGTGTCGCGTCAAAGGTCGACAGCCGCACCATTCTCGATCAGAACGGCGCAGAGGCGTTGTTGGGCAACGGTGACATGCTGTTCCTGCCGCCCGGCAAGAACGAGTCGATGCGGCTGCAGGGCGCGTTCATCGGCACGGAAGAGAGCGAGCGGCTGACCGGTTGGTACGTGGGCCGGCGGGAGGCGCGCCGGGCGCAGGCGATGGAGGAGACGCGCGATGAGGAGGACATCCTCGAGGTGGTGCGGGCCTTTGAGGGCGAGGACGGGACGGGCAACGCTCCTGGCGCCACGGAGGATCGGGACGCGTTGTTCCGCGACGCGGCGGAGGCGTGTCTGCAAAACCAGGGTGGGTCGACTTCGTTGTTGCAGCGGAAGCTCAGGATTGGATATGGGCGGGCGGCGCGTATCATCGACCAGCTTTACGACGTCGGGATTCTTGGGCCGCCCGATGGGAGTAAGGCGCGGGAGGTGTTGATTGGGTTTGATCAGTTGGATGAGTACTGTAATTAGAGTGCGTCGTGCGTTGTGGGTGGTGCGTTGGACGCAGGCGGTCAGGCGGTCGGACTGGTAGCTTGACAGCCGGTGGCCGACAGAAAATTGTTGGCGCAGCCACGCAGCCCTCTTTCGCGTCCCGCTTTTTTGCCTCGCGGTGCGCGGTCTTGGTCCGATGAAGTGCGCTTCATCTCCTATACTCTCCCATGTCTCGACAATTCGTGCCGGTTGCTCAATGGACGGACGTGCGTCACCGGCGTGGTCTCCTGGCTGAGTTGGAGGCGGCGGCGTTCTTGACCGCCTGCGGGTGGTCGGTGGAGGCGCATCGGTTTCGGATGGGGCGGAGTGATATCGATCTCATTGTTAGGCGTGGAAGCATGGTGGCGTTCGTGGAGGTCAAGCAGCGACGCGGGCTAGCGTTTGGAAGCGCCGGGGAGGCAGTGGGTTGGCGCAAGCGGGCCAGGATCGGCCGTGTGGCTGCGGCGTGGATGGACCGGCATGGGAGGGAGGGGGATGTGTATCGGTTCGATTTGGTGGCGGTGGAGCGGCGGGGGATCGAGCATGTGGAGGACGCGTGGAGACTGGAGGGCGGTGTGGCGGTAGGGCGGTAGGGTGTTGGTAGGGCGGCGGTAAGGCGGCACGGTAGGGGGACAGCCGTGGGGGCAGGGGGTGCCGTGGCGGATCGATCCGTAGGGGCGACGCATGCGTTGCCCGAAACGACGATTGGATCGGAATGTCCGGGCGACGCGTGCGTCGCCCCTACGGGGGTATTCCCTCTTGTTTCGGATTCTATTCGGTATTAGGTTGGTGGGTGTCAAAGTGTAGTAAAATCGGTCACTTTCTTACTTAGGGGTGAAGCATGGCGGCGGACGATAACGACAAGGGACTGAGCGCGGGGCGGAAG
>CAXMUQ010000205.1:0-9684 GCA_964196605.1 uncultured Acidimicrobiia bacterium | reverse complement strand
TCAGGACGGAGCGTCACCAGGTGCCGGGCCATGATGTCCCGGGCACTGAGTATAGGGGCGTGTTTCACGGGGCCTCCCGGGGTGAGTCTAGGACCGCGTCGAGGTGGCCGGCGGGTGATTCGTTACACTCATCGGCGCTGGTGGCTCCGCAGGCGCATTGTCCGCCGATCCCGCCGCACGACCCGCGCAGCGGACGCCGCCCAAACATCACGCCGATTCCCAGGGCCAAGAGGACCAGGGCGAATCCTACCATCGAAAGGAGCACGGTTTCCATTGCGTCACTCAGTCGGTCGTGCCGTCGGAGACGGCCTCGACGATGCGGGTGAATGCGTCCGTGGCTCTGGAACTGAAGCCTGCCTCGGTTTGCCACACGAAAAGTGCCGCTACGTCGTCCCTCTGTGCAAGGGCGAACCCTCGCTCCAGGCCCAACACGCTTAAACCGGTGGCCCAGGCGTCGGCTTCCATGCACGAGCTCGCAACAACGCTCACTGCGGTCCCCGTGTGGCTCACGGGACGATGGGTTACCGGGTCGATGAGGTGGGCGTAGCGCTGGCCGTCCCGCTCGTAGAAATTGCGGTAGCTGCCCGACGTGGCGATGGCGTAGTTTCCCAGTTCGATGACCTGATGAATGGAGCGGCGCCCAGGTTCAGGTCGCTCGATGGCCACGCGCCAGAGTGTCCCGTCCGGCTTGGCTCCTTCGGATCGGAGTTCACCACCGACTTCCACCAGGAATCCCGCCGCTCCGCCTGTGCCGAGGGCCTGGGCCACCCGGTCGACGGCGTAGCCCTTGGCGATGGCAGACAGGTCGACGAACATGTCAGGGTGACCCTTGGCCGCGGTACCTGCCTTGACGTCCACCAGTAGTAGCTGGTACCCCACCGACAGTGACAGCCGCTCCAGCACCTCGTCAGTCGGGGGCGTTTCCGGGCGGGCTGCAGAGCCGAATCCCCATGCCTCCACCAGCCGACCCACCGTCACGTCGAAGGCCCCCTCTGTCCGGTGGCTAACTTCCCGGGCGCCGGCAAGCACTTCGATGATTTCGGGGGATAGGGGAACCGGGTTGGTGTCTCGCCGGCGGTTGAACCGCGACAATTCCGAGGTTGAATCGTACGTAGACATTAATCGGTTGACCTGTTCGAGCCTGCCCACCGCGCTGTCGATCAACTCGGCGACCACAATTCCCGTCAGGCCAGGACCCCACACCTTGATCGTGTAGGTGGTTCCCATCGTGGCCCCGGTGAACTCATGTACCATCGGTGTCTTGGGGGTGCGCAGTCGCACTGCGGTCAGAACCCCGAGGACGATGATGCCGCTCGTCAGCAACAGTGCCCCACGGGCAGTCAGTCCGCGTCGTGGAGCCACGCTAGCCACCAAAATCGTCGAGCATAATGTTCTCTGGCTCCACTCCCAGGTCGTTGAGCATCTTTTTGCAGGCGTCGTTCATCATCGGCGGGCCGCACATGTAGTACTCCAAGTCCTCCGGCGCGGGATGGTCTGCGAGGAATTCGTCGTGTAGTACCTGGTGAATGAACCCGGTGGCGCCTGTCCACTCGTCTTCCGGGAGCGGTTCCGACAGCGCCAGGTGCCATTCGAAGTTGTCGTGTTCCCGGGCCAGGGTATCGAAGTCCTCACGATAGAACGCTTCGCGCAAGCTGCGGGCGCCGTACCAGAAACTGACTTTGCGGTCGGTATGCAGTCGCAGAAATTGATCCAGAATGTGAGAGCGCATCGGCGCCATCCCAGCGCCTCCACCGATGAATACCATTTCGTTATCGGTGTCTCTGGCAAAGAAGTCTCCAAACGGACCGGTGATCTCAACCTCGTCGCCTGGCTTCAGACCGAAGATGTAGGAAGACATTATGCCCGGCGGCGCATCAGCCACCCCAGGTGGCGGCGTGGCGATTCGGACGTTGAGCATGATGATGTCCCGTTCCTCCGGGTAGTTGGCCATCGAATAGGCCCGGGTCACTGCGGCCGTGACCCGGGAGCGATAGCGCCACACGTCGAAGTGATCCCAGTCGGCTTGGTAGATGTCGTCGATGTCGAAGTCTGCGAAATTCACTTCGTGCGGCGGGCACTCGATCTGGATGTACCCGCCCGCCCGGAACGGCACACTCTCACCCGGCGGCAACTCGAGCACAAGTTCCTTGATAAATGTCGCCACGTTGTGGTTGGAGCGCACGGTGCAGCGCCAGCCGCGCACGTCGAACACCTCTGCCGGAATCTCCACGGCTACGTCTTGTTTGACCTTCACCTGGCACGAGAGACGCCACCCGTCCCGGCCCTCACCTCGGCTGATGTGCCCGGTCTCTGTGGGCAATAGCGATCCGCCGCCTTTCCGCACTTTGACGCGGCAGACGCCGCACGTCCCCTGGCCGCCACAGGCCGAGGCCACCAGAATGCCACCTGCCGAAAGGATGTCCAGCAGCGACGCGCCGGGAGCCGCCGTCAAGTCGTGCTCGCCGCCTTCGTTGACGGTAATGGTCACGGACCCACTAGGCACAAGGAATCGGCGGGCGCTCAGTAGCAAGCCGACAAGCACCAGCATCACTGCCGTGAAGATCAGTACGCCGAAGACGATGGTGGTCATGCTATCGGTCCCGACACGACTAGAGTCGGATGCCGGAGAAGGCCATGAATCCCAACGACATCAGTCCCACCACGATGAAAGTGATCCCCAAGCCCCGCAGTGGCGCCGGCACGTCGCTGTAGGTCATCCTCTCGCGGATGGCGGCCAGGGCTATCACCGCCAATGCCCACCCGACACCCGATCCCAGCCCGTACACGGTGGCCTCCCCAAGCGTATAGTCCCGCTGAACCATGAACAGCGACCCGCCCAGGATGGCGCAGTTCACGGCGATGAGCGGCAGAAACACGCCCAGGGCGTTGTACAGCGCCGGGGCAAACCGGTCGATGGCCATCTCAACGATCTGCACCGAAGCGGCGATGGTTCCGATCATAAACAGGTACGTCAGGAACGACAGGTCGATCCCGGCGCCGCCCGGGAGCCAAGTCAGCGCGCCGGGCTTCAGGATGTGGACGTTGATCAGCTGGTTGAGCGGGACGGTGATCCCCAGAACGAAGACCACCGCCAGCCCGAGCCCGATGGCCGTACTGACCCTCCGGGACACGGCCAGGAACGAGCACATGCCCAGGAAGAACGCCAGCGCCAGATTTTCAACGAATATGCTCTTCGTCGCCAGGCTCAAATAATGTTCCAACACTGAAGTCCTCCTCGTTCTGCGCGGGCTTCCACACGCGCAACACCCAAATGAAGATCCCGATCAAGAAGAAAGCTGCCGGAGCCAGTACCATGAGTCCGTTGGTGGGGTACCACCCACCCTGGGTCGTCGGCAACAAGATCGCATAGCCGAACAGGCGTCCCGAGCCGAGCAGTTCACGGAAAAAGGCCACCGCAAGTAACACGACGGCATACCCACCCGCGTTCCCAATCCCGTCCAGCAGACTCAAGCGTGGACCGTTGTGGATGGCAAAGGCCTCGGCACGTCCCATTACGATGCAGTTGGTGATGATCAATCCCACGAACACCGACAACTGCTTACTTATGTCGTAGGCGAACGCCTTCAACACCTGATCCGCGATTATCACCAACGACGCGATGATGGTCAGCTCGATGATGATGCGGACGTTGCCCGGCATCCGCTTGCGAATCAGGCTCACGGTCAGGTTGGAACCTGCCAGGACGAACAACACCGCCAGGCCCATGACGGCGGCGGTGGCCATTTGGGTCGTCACCGCCAGCGCCGAGCAGACGCCCAGCACCTGGAGAGCGATGGGATTGTTGTCGAACAGCGGATCCAGCAGGATCTGGCGTTCCTGTTTGGTCACGAGATGCCCGCCTCAAGACGGTAGAAGGCGAGATAGGGCCCGAAACCGTCGGGGCCGAGCCAGAAATGAATCGTGTCGGTCACTCCCCGGCCGGTGATGGTGGCGCCGGCCAGGCCGTCGACCGAATACGGATCTGTCTCTGCCGGCCCCGCCGCTCCCTTCAGGACCGTAACGCGGGGTGTCCACGAATCGTCGAACGCCTGCCGGCCTCGCCACAACCCTTGCCACCGGGGGTTGTCGATCTCCCCACCGAGCCCGGCCGTCTCGCCATGCTCGTAGAACGTCAATCCGGTGATGGTTCTCAGGTCGGGGCTCAGGGCTATGAATCCGTACATCGTCGACCACAGCCCCGCACCAACGATCGGGAGAATTACGGCTGTAAGAGCCCCGTCGTCGATTACGTGGAACACCTGTCCGTGGGTCGGCAGTCGGGTGACCCGCGCCGCGTTGGCCGGTGCTGGGCGGCTGGTGGTGGGATCGACAGTGGCCGCACGTTGGTCGAAACCGTTGGGGTCGATGGTGTCGTCGGGTATGCCGGTGGCGAGAGTCACTATCAACGGGATTATGTTGGTCTCGAATCGATCGGTTATCTCGATGGGCGTAAGAGTCGTCCCCGCCGGCATGAGATCCGCCACCCCGAGGACCTTCTTTCGCATGTCCAGCACGGCGTTGAATTCCTGACGGTCCCGCAGAGCCACCGCCGAAGTGGCCACCAGGATGGACGCTACTACCGCCACGGCGGCGACGAAGCCGATGGTCTTTCCCGCGCTAGGCTGCATAGCGCGCCTCCCTTCGCCGCACGTTGGCCCGCACCACAAAATGATCGATCAGTGGCGCAAACATGTTCATGAACAGGATCGCCAGCATCATACCTTCGGGGTAGGCGGGATTGATCACCCGGATCAGAATAGCCAGCAGGCCGATCCCGACACCGTACACCCATTTTCCGGAAGCCGTGAAGGCCGACGACACTGGATCGGTAGCCATGAACACTGCACCGAACGCCCATCCCCCCAACACAATGTGCCAGTGGAACGGCATGGCGAACATCGGGTTGGTGTCGGAACCTGCCCAGTTCAGCAACGCCACCATGGCCCAGCTTCCGAGCACGACCCCAGAGATGGTCCGCCAGGACCCGACGCGCGTGATGATCAAGAACACACCGCCCGCCAAACAAGCCAACGCCGACGTCTCCCCCATGGACCCCGGGATCCGGCCCAGGAACGCCGCCATCCAGTCGGCCCCCTCGAGTACGCCAGGCGTGGTAGCTGATTGTGCCAGCAGGGTGGCGCCGGTGAAGGTGTCGACCCCCTGGAAGTTCGCTGCGATCCACGGCGCCTCCCCGCTTATCTCCGCCGGATAGGCAAAGAAGAGGAAGGCCCGGGTTACCAACGCCGGGTTCAGGAAGTTCATACCGACACCGCCGAAAATTTCCTTGCCGAACACCACACCGAAGGCGGTCCCCAGAGCCACCTGCCACAATGGAATGGTGGGTGGCAGGATCAACGGGATGAGCATTCCGGTCACCAGAAATCCTTCGGCGATGTCGTGGCCCCGGATGCGCGCGAACACCGCCTCGACACTGAGGCCGGTTCCGTAGCTGACGATCAGCACGGGCAAGAAGTACAGCGCTCCGAGAAACGAGGTCAGCCAAATACTCGACGGGGCGTATTCCAGTCCCATACCCAGGTAGAGAGCGGTTTGCCAATTGTCGAGCGGTACGGCGCCTTGGGCGAGGGCCACTTGCGCCTGATAGCCTGTGTTGTACAGCGCCATGATGATGGAAGGGATGAGCGCGATGATGACGAAGAACATCATCCGCTTGAGGTCTATCCCGTCCCTCACGTGCGACGCCGAGCGTGTGACCGTGCCCGGTGTGAAGAGCATCGTGTCGGTGGCTTCATAGAATGGGTACAGGAACGCCAGCGGACCGCCGTGCTCGAACGCCGGTGCGATACGGTCCAGCAACGAGCGCAGGGCGCGCATCAGCCTTCCTTCTCGATCAGTTCGAGATTCTTGCGCAGCATGGGACCAAACTCGTTCTTCCCTGGATCAACGAAGGTGCACAGCGCCAGGTCTTCCTCGATCAGCTCCAGGCACCCGAGTTCTTCGGCGCGTTCGATGTCCCCTACTGCCAGAGCCCGCAGCAGATAGCTGGGAACCAGGTCCATCGGCATGACGCGCTCGTACTGGCCGTTGGGAATGATCGCCCGGGGAGAGCCGTGTGTCGACGTAGTCATGGCCAGGGGGTGCCGCGGCAGCAGGCTCGAGAGAAAGACCGGGAAAAGTGAGAACCGCTTGGCGCCCGGAGCGATCCACCCGAGGAATTCTCGATCGCGGCCCTCCAACAACACGCTGACCTGGTTGTCGTAGCGCCCGACGTAGTCGAACGGTTCCCTGGTGGTTGACTTGCCCGAGAGCGGCGATCCGGAGACTACCCGTATCCCGGGAGGCAAACCGTCTTCGGCCAGCAACTCGGACACCGAGGCTCCCAATCTGGTACGAACCAGCTTGGGGTGGGGCACCGGCGGACCGGCCACCGATAGTACTCGTTCGACGTCGAGCCGCCCGGTCTGGAACAGGCACCCGATGGCGATAACGTCTTGGTAACCGATGTGCCACACGGAACGCCGGCGGTTGACTGGAAGCAGGGTGTGTATGTGAACACCGGCGGTTCCAGCAGGATGCGGCCCCGAGAACTCCTCCACCGACACCGGGGCGTCCACCTGGCTAACTGAGGAACCCTTGGCAACGCATAGGTATGTGGGGCCGTCGGTAAGTTGCGCCAACAGCCTGAGGCCCAGCCCGAAGTCCTCCCGCCGTGCTTCGATGACGACATCCGGATCTGGGGCGAGTGGGTTGCTGTCTGTGGCGGTAATGAACAGGGCCGCCGGCCGGCCAGCAGGCGGTGGCACTTTGCCGAACGGTCGCGCTCGGATGGCGGTCCACTGGCCCGACTCAACCAGCAGCGCTCTGATAGCGTCCTCGGAAGTCTGCTCCGCCCCTCCACTCCAAGTGTCGAAATCGACCGCGGGCTCAGCCGTGTCCGGGTTCACCAACTCGATCACCACCGACTGGAGTACCCGCCGGCCCCCCCGGTTGATGGCCACGATCCGGCCGGCCCCCGGCGCAGTGTGCCGGACGCCCTCGATGGTCCGGTCCTCGAATAGCACCTGCCCCAGTGCCACATCCTGGCCCACGTCCACGTGCATGCGTGCCTTGAGGCCGGGGAAGTCGTCCGCCACGATGGCAACGCGCCTGATGGACGGTCCGTCTTGCACCGTCTGCTCAGGCGCTCCGGCTATGGGAAGGCTGAGGCCTCTGCGAATCTTGTGTAGGGCCATGGACTCGGTGTGATGTGGAGGTGATCGGGCTGACTGATGATGGATGCTGACCCGGCCGAGTGTCAAGCCAACCTGAACCTGGGTACGGATGACAGGACTACCACCGCAGTTCTAGTAACCGTGCCTTGTGGTCCGAGCCGTACTGCTGGTCGAGTCGCCGGTAACTTCCGGTAACCAGCTGGGGTTCGTCGCCATCCCACGACGCACGCTGCCGGAAGAACATGTGATCGGCCGGGAACTCACCCCGGGTTGGCAGTCCGTCGGTCGGCGGGGATTGGGGGAAGTAGTCGTACATGTGGCGGATCACCGTCTGGCCATCGGTCCAGGTATTGAAGTCCCCAGTCAGTATGGTGGAGATCGGATAGTTGCCGGCGGAGTCTTGACAGGCGTGCTGGCACTCACTTGTCGCCGCGAATGGACGTCCGGACCGTGAACGCTCGATCTGGTCTAACGCGTCCACGATGCCCAGCGCCTGGCGTAGGCGCGAACTGTTGCCCGTCTTCAGTACCCGCCACAGGCCCGGTGACACGTCCAGGTGTAGACTGAGGACCCTCAGGCTGTCGCCGGACGGATGCCGGACCGTTGCACCCACGACTATCCGCCGCTGAGTTTCGAACGGCAGTTCGATGGCCAGAAAATCGTGCAACGGCAACGAGGAGAGGATAGCATTTCCCTTGTCCTCGCGCTCACCATCGAACTCCGTTGCGCCGTTACGCATCGATGGCGAGTAGTACAGCGCCAAGCCACACTGTCGAGCCAAGGTCACGATGTCTTGCCGGCCGCTCCACGGTTCTTCGTCGATGGCCAGCGGCGCGGTTTCGCCTTCGGGGAAAGGTGAGATGGCCGCCGACCGGCGGTAGGCCTCCTGCACCGTGAGTACGAAGTGCCGGAATCCGTCACCGGTCGTGGAGCTACTGCCGTTGCAGGTGAGGAGGAGCTCGTCGTGGAGGAATCGTACCAGGTCGCCCGACCCTCCCTTGAGGTTCCATGTCACCACCAGGAGCGGGTCGTATCCGGCGTCCGGTGATAGCCGGGCACCAGGTATGGAGTCCACGACGGTCGGCCCCACCGTTTGGCACCACAAGGCCAGCTTGGTGGTGTCTGGCCGCTGCGCCGGGCCCACCCAGGAAATCGCCTGGGTGGTGGCCGACTGATCACTTTCGGGGCAATGGTAGCCGTAGGGGTGCGGCTGCATGGTGTGGGGCACGGCACAGCCCGACAGGCCTATGGCTGCGCACAGCAACGAACCGAATCCTACTGCGGTGCTGACCTTGCGCATCAGAACCGGATGTTAATTGGAAGATTAACGGTCTGTGCCGTGCCTTCGGCCTGGGCCTGAAAGCCCCTCAGGACCAGAGATCCGATACCACCGATGGCCATGCCCAGCAGGGTTGCATCGGTGGCGTTCACCAGATCGAACCGGGGAATCAGCTGCCACGCCACCATGCCCACGATGGCTCCGGCGCCGAGGCCTATCAAAGCCCCCTCAGGGCTGGTTCCGACCGCCATGCCGATGGCGCCGGTGGCCAGCACGTCACCCCAGGTGGAATAGAGAATGACCTTCTTGATTACCAGGCCGAAACCGCTGCCGATGGCGAACCCAATGGCGGCGCCGGACGCCATTCGCTCCACTTCTTCCAGGTTGCCCGATCCGATGGCCATCCCCGAGGCCAGCCCCAGCGCCGTGCCCATGATCGAGCTGGTCCGCACGCACCTGGCGCCTGCGTAGGTGCGGGTGCACGGGAAGATGGATCCGACCGCGGCAAACGTCCCCCCTGCCACTCCGCCCAGGGCGGCGCCTACGGCCGCGGCTCCCGACGAACCGGCGGTTTGCGCCGCTGCACTCGCCGGACCCGCTGTCAGGAGCAGCACCAGTCCGAGCGTGGTCGCTCGGCGAGGGAAGGGTCGTGTCGTCATGGGGTGAATCGAATATACGCTGGTCTGGAAATCCTAATCGGCCACTGCGCTAGGGGAGCACGCCGGTGAAGATGTCGTAGCTGGCGCCGAAGCTGACGCCCAGGCGCTTACTCCCATCGATTCCGTCTCCGAAGCGGTAGCCGAAATCGATCTTGCCCGCCGAGGCCCGCGAGCCGATACTCGATCCGAAGCGGAGTCCAACCCCGAAATTGCCACCCCATCTGCGATCCTGGCCGTCATACCAGGCTCCCCCGTAGTCGACGAAACCGGCGTAGCCGAGTCCCAGGAACCCGAACACGTCGTTCCACTTGAAGTCGCGATATTCCAGCGTGCCCCAGAGCTCCCGATCGCCGACGAAGGCATGCGCGCCAAATGTTCGGGGCCCGTAGGTCAGACCCAGGTCGAATTCCTTCCCCGGCGCCTGGCCTTGCATGGCGCCGGTTTCGACGTGAAGGAACGCCATTTGCCTTTCGGAGAACTTGGCGGCCCAGGTTCCCCGAAAGACTACCTGACCGGAGTCGAGGCCGGCGCCGCTGAACAGGCCGCTGGCCTGCACCGAGCCCACCATCACGGT
>CAXMUQ010000204.1:0-6675 GCA_964196605.1 uncultured Acidimicrobiia bacterium | reverse complement strand
GGCGGTTTCATCGGTCGATCGGTCGTCGACCACTATGATCTCCAGCGGATCGTATGATGACGCCATCACCGATTCGAGCACCGTCCCGATGTTGGCTTCTTCGTTCCGGGCTGGAATGATGACGCTGACCGGCTTCCCCGCGGCCTGGGGAAAGTCGGCCAACCGGGGTGTTCTGCTGCCCAGGCGGATCAGCAAGAAAAACGGCCCCAACCACAGGGCCGCGATGAGCATTTCGGTGGGAACCGTCATCGTGCAGTTATGTCTGTGCCGGTCGAGTGACTGTGGCCAGTTCCTCCTCGATGGCTTCTATTTGACGCTCCACGTCTTCCTCGTCGAAGTCCTTTCCCGTGGCGGGAACGCCATTCTGACTGAACAGCGTTGCCACCAGGGCGTCGGTGTACCCCACGACTGCTACGGCGATCCCTTTGTCGAGCACACGGTTGAGCCGCATCATGATGGCCAGGCCGGCCCGAGCCCGCATGGCCGCCAACACCGGGGACAATGTCCGGGTGAGCAGTTCCCGCAGGTACTGCATCTCCTCCACCACCTCGCCGGCCGCCAACCCCCGGGCCGCCGCGACGCGGCCGTAGTGTTCGCACACGTCGTACCACACGGTCTTGGTCTCACGCCGATACGGCCCGACCATTTCGATGATGATGTCTAGGATGAGCTTCAACTCCCGCTCGACAGTCGAACGGGCTATTGTGTTCGAAGACGTGAGACGATCGCCTAGCCATGTGGTCCATTGATCGACCATGGCGTCGCGCTGTTCGGCCATCGCTTGGCCGGCTGCGTCCAGTGCTGGGTGCGAAGCGCGCAGTAGGGTCTCCTGGTGGAATGTTGAGTGGTCAAATTTACTGCGGAGGGGCATTGGGGTCAAAAGCAATCCGTCCACCGGGCCTTAAACCCGGTAGCCGCATCGGGTTGGTAGCACCGGCCGGACCGATCCTGGAGCGCGACGACATTCGCCGTGCGGTGGAACGGTGCCAAGCCCTTGGCTATCAAGCGGTTGTCGGTGGTAACGCCCACGCAAAGTACGGCTACCTCGCCGGCACCGACCCTGAACGGCAGGCCGATCTCAACAGCGCCCTCTCCGATCCATCTCTCGATGCAATCTGGTGCCTGCGTGGAGGTTACGGGACGCCCCGGCTGCTGCCACGAGTGGCCTATTCTGCCGTGGCCCATAAACCCAAGATCGTCATAGGGTTCTCCGACATCACCGCGCTACTCCACGCACTTGTCCGTCAAGCTGGGATAGTCACCTTCCACGGTCCGGTTGCCAGGGAACCGCTCAGCGCTTTCAGCCGCGACGCCATGATGCGGGTCATTACCGCCACTGACGCTGCCGGTGTCATGCCACCCGCGCCCGCATCCGACGACGCACTGATCGGGACCGACGGCCGCATCGTGACTCTGCGAGGAGGCAGGGCCGAGGGTCCCCTGTTTGGCGGCAACCTCACCATGATGTGCCACCTCGTCGGAACGCCGTACTTACCAACACTCGATGGCGCCCTGCTGTTCCTCGAAGAAGTATCGGAAGACCTCTACGACATCGATCGATCCCTGGTGTATCTGCGTAACGCCGGAATCCTGGAACACCTGGCCGGAATCATCATCGGCCGCTTCACCGACATGACACGGGCAACCCCTTCCGGGGCTCTGGGTTTCGAAGAAGTGCTGGAGACCCATCTTGGAACCCTGGGAATCCCAGTAGCTTTCGGCTTCCCCATCGGCCACGTCCCCGACCAATGGACCTTGCCGCTGGGCGTAACGGCCCGCCTCGACGCCGACGCCGGATCAGTGGAACTCCTCGAACCCGCCGTCACCTGACCCTTACCCACCCACCACGCACAACGCATGACGCACTAACTATGGCCACTCCCACTATCACCAAGCACACCTTAGCCGGTGCCCTCGGCGACCTCTTCGTCGACGTCCGTACCGGCGACCGCTCCTCTCCTCGCCCCGCCGTGCTCATCATCCACGGCTTCAAGGGATTCAAGGACTGGGGGATGTTCCCCCCACTCGCCGAACAGTTGGCCCGCGCCGGTTTCACCGCCGTCAGCTTCAATCTCTCGGGGAGCGGCGCCGACGATGCCGGCGCATTCTCCCTCCTCGAGAATTTTGCCCAGGCCACATACCGAGACGACCTGGCTGATATCGACCACATGTTGCGAACGATATCGGAGGGTGACTTGGAGTTCCCGGCGCCGACCAGCGTCGGTGTGGTTGGCCACTCCCGGGGCGGAGGCGCGGCCGTCTTGATGGGAAGCGACCCGAGGATCGATTCTCTGGTTACCTGGGCCGGGATCGGCACCATCCACCGGTGGTCTGACGATGACATGAAGCTGTGGAAGGAGCGGGGCGTGTTGCAGATTCTCAATGCCCGCACCGGACAGGTCATGCCGCTGAACGATGACCTTCGCCGAGAGATCGAGGCTAATTCGGACGGAGTCCTCGATATCCAACGCGCCGCCGCCCGCGTGAACGTCCCGTGGCTCATCATCCACGGCGCCCAGGACGAAGCAGTGCCCATCGACGAAGGCCGGAGGCTGGCGGAAGCTCAGGGCGTCGACTCGGAACTGATTGTCATCGAGGGAGCAGGCCATACTTTCGGCGCCGCTCACCCGTTCGCCGGCACCACGAAGGAGCTGCAGGAAGCCATGGACCAAACGATCGGTTGGTTCAGCCGGCACCTGCGATGACGGACCGGCAGGGTTCGGTGCGACCAGGGTTACTGGATCTGCTGCACGGCCACATGGCCAACGTCAAACCCAGGGTAGTGGACGACGACGCTCTGGCCCAGGCAGCCGTGGCACTGATAGTGGCCCCGGATCCGTTTTCTATCCTCTTCATCAAGAGAGCCACAAGGGCAGGCGATCCCTGGTCGGGCCAGATGGCCCTCCCTGGAGGACGGGCAGCGCTCTCTGATGCCGACCTCAAGGAAACCGCCGTAAGGGAAACCCAGGAGGAGGTTGCCCTGGCTCTGGATGGCGGCCGGTATCTCGGTCAATTGGATGACGTCGCTCCCCGTACTCCCGACCTCCCACCCCTCATGGTCCGCCCTTTCCTGTTCGCCCTTCCTCGGCGGGCCGGCCCGCGTCCACACACCGAGGAGGTAGAAGAAGCTTTCTGGCTGCCGGTAGCCGACCTGGTCAGGCCGGGCGTGTACCGGGCCGTTCCCTTGACCATCAAGGGAACAGTCAGGGTTTTCCCCGGATACCAGGTCGGTCCCAACCTCGTCTGGGGACTAACGGAGAGAATCATCACCCCCCTGTTCCGGTCCCTGCGGCTGATCCCCTAGTCCACAAGTGTAATTGATTTGTTGACAACAGGTTAGCTTGCATTCAAGCGATTTCGTTTACACTAATAATGGAACTGTTAGTTAGCGAAACTTGCAATTGGGCATGGCGTAAAGTAATATTAGGCAACCCTAAACAATGCTGACGCCCATGACCTCACTCTTTACAGATGACTTGACCACGTCCGTCGAGGATTACCTCAAGGCCATCTACTCCATCACCCGGCAAGGCCACCCGGCTTCAACCAGCGAAATCGCCCGCTTGTTGGACCTGTCTCCTCCGTCGGTGAGCGGCATGGTCAAACGCCTCTCACAACAGGGGCTCCTCGAGTACCAGCCTTACAAGGGCGTTGAACTGACGGCCAGGGGCAGGCGAGCGGCTCTCACGGTCCTCAGGCGCCACCGGATCATCGAATCCTATCTGGTGGAACGACTGGGCTACAGCTGGGATTCGGTTCACCAGGAAGCCGAACGACTGGAACATGCCGTTTCGGATATGCTGATCGAACGCATGGCCGGCGCCCTCGGTAACCCCGAGTTCGATCCCCACGGAGATCCCATTCCCGCACCCGACGGCACCATGGTGCAGCCATCGTCCACCCCGCTGCCGGACATTGACGTGGGGCAGGAAGCTGCCCTGCGCCGGGTAAGCAGTCATGACGCCGAGCAATTGAAGTTCATTGCATCGGTTGGACTCAAACCGGGCACCATCTTCACCGTTGTTGCTCGGCAGCCGTTCCACGGGCCCACCACCATTCGCCTCGGCGATACCGAACGAGTAATCGGGCATGAACTCGGTTTTCTCCTCCAGTGCGAAGTGCACAGCGAAGAACAATGAGCATGCGGCTAACCTTGATGGCTCTTTCGATGGCCTTGATGCTGGCAGCGTGCAGTGAAATAGGTACCGAAGCTCCAGCCGACGGAGAGACGTTCGACGCGCCACTCCCAGGACTGACACCGGAGGAGCTCGCCGCATTCTTGAAGGGGGACGAGCAGTTCGGCTTTGCCTTCTCGCCCGTCATTGGCCTGGGGCCCATTTTCAACAACGTCTCTTGTGCCTCATGCCACAGCGGCGACGGCCGGGGTCGGCCTCGGAACGCCCTGACCCGATTCAGCCGCAGCGCCACCGATCTGGCGCGCGATATCGGCGGTCCTCAATTACAGGACAAGGCGCTCCCCGGCGCCACCCCCGAAACGCTTCCTGGCGGCGTGCAGACGTCGCTGCGGTTACCGCCACCGGTTTTCGGCGCCGGCCTTATCGAAAACATTCCCGTGGCCGACATACTGGCCAACGCCGACCCCAACGACCAGGACGGTGACGGTATTTCCGGCAGGGCCAACATGGTGGTGCCGGCCGAGTTCGTGCCCCTCGATGAACCCGGCGGTGTTTCGGGGCCCCAGCTGGGACGCTTCAGCCGCAAGGCGCAGGTAACCAGCCTGCTACAACAAATCACCGAGGCGTACCACCAGGACATGGGCGTTACTTCGGACTTTCTTTCCCTGGAGAACGTCAATCCTCAAGTCGGCACGCCCACCGAAACCGCCGACTTGGCGCCGGACCCAGAACTACCCATGGCCAATTTGCTAGCGGTAATCCACTACGTCCGGCTACTGGCCCCTCCGGCCCCCGGTGATGATACGCCGCAACGGCAACGGGGCGCAGAGTTGTTCGGACAAATCGGCTGCGCCCTATGCCATATCCCGGCCATGCAAACCGGTTCTAACTCGATTCAAGCCCTCGCGTTCAAGCCCGTGCCGCTGTATTCCGACCTGCTGCTCCACGACATGGGAGACGCTCTGGCCGACAACCGGCCCGATGGACAAGCCACCGGGCGGGAATGGCGCACCACACCTCTGTGGGGTCTTCGCTTGATGCGGGAGTTTCTCAACGGCGAGGCGTTCCTGCTCCACGACGGCAGCGCCGGCTCCGTCGAAGAGGCCGTTATCCTGCACGGCGGAGAGGCACAAGTTGCCCGCGACGCCTTCGTGGGTCTTCCCCCGGACGACCAGGCCGCCTTGCTCGACTTCGTGGAGTCGCGATGAAGCGCCGTCTCTTTGTCGAACTGTCGCTCACGGTCCTCGGCTCGGCCGTTGTCGGTGGCTGCGCTTCGCTCCAGACCGTGCCGGTTACCCCGGAACGAGGACGGGCGCGACTCGTGGTACGCAACCATCCGTCCCTCGACCAAAAGGGGGGCTCTCTCAAAGTGCTTCCCGACGGATGGACAGCTCCGCTCTACGTCCTCGCCGTTCCCGAAGGCTACGTAGTGGTCAGTCCCATTTGTACCCATCAGGGGTGCACTGTCGGCATCGAAGGCAAGTACCTGGTGTGTCCCTGCCACGGGTCGACCTACACCCGGGAAGGAACGGTGGTACGTGGTCCCGCTGAGAAGTCATTGAAGCGGTTCCCCTCGACTTTCGGCAGCGATGGTGTTCTGGAGATCGATCTGGCGGCGGCGGCTTGAACGGCGCCACGCGGATTGTCACGACCTGCGTCGTCCTCTTCGGCGGTTGGGTAACTGCAATCCAGTCGCAGGAGGATACCACCGGTGTCGACCGGCCCATGGTGCGGGGCGACATATACGACAAGCCATACTTGGCACAGCTGGCAGGCCGCACCGCGGTCGGCGGCTACGTCGATCTGCAAGCCAGGTACTCCAGAGTAGATGGCGTCAAGGAAGAGTTCACCTTTCTGGCCCAGCGCTTCAACCTGTTCTTCGCCAGCCAGGTGAGTGACTTCATCCGCTTTGCCGCGGAATTGGAATTCGAAGACGCAGGTGAAGAGATCAACTTGGAATTTGCCGCGGTCGATCTCCTGATTGCTCGCTCATTCGCATTTCGTGCCGGAATGATCCTTGTGCCACTCGGCAGATTCAACCTGTCGCACGATAGCCCGCTGAACGAATTCACCGATCGGCCACTGGTGTCGACGCAGATTTTTGGCGTTGCGTTGTCCGAGCCGGGGCTCGGGGCGCTCGGAATTTTCCCGGTGGGTTCCGCGGGACGGATCACCTATCAGGTGTATGCGGTGAACGGCTTTGACGATGGGCTCATCACCGACTCCGACGGTACGCGGATTCCGGAAGGCCGCCGCAATTTCAAAGACAACAACAATTTTCCTTCGCTGGTAGGGCGTGTGGCGTGGAGCCCTAGAATCGGTATCGAGTTGGGAGCCTCGATGCACACTGGTCCCTACAATGTGTTCCAGCAGAACGGGGAGCAGATCGATCAGAAGCGGAACTTGACCATATGGGCACTTGATCTCGAGGCTGATTTCCTGGGCATCCGCTGGGAGGGTGAAGGCGGCCAGGCACACATCGACGTGCCCGCCAGTCTCCAGGGGATCTACGCTCAGCGGCAACAGGGTTTCTACTTCC
>CAXMUQ010000203.1:0-5076 GCA_964196605.1 uncultured Acidimicrobiia bacterium | reverse complement strand
AGTGCCGCGGCGGAGCGTTTCACCCAGGCCCGGCACGCCCTCAACAAGCTGAGCGACCAGTTGCTGTTCCCCAACCGCTGTTCACCCGATCGCATCCTCCGTGAGCTCGAAGGACCGGCCTGAGCGCCACTCCCCGGCCGCGTCCACCAGCGCCCTGAACAACCCTTTCTCGGGTGCATCGGATTCCCGCCAGAAGCTCTCCGGGTGCCACTGGACGCACACCAACCAATGCCCGTCATCATCGCCTTCCGCGGCTTCGATGAGGCCGTCGTCCGCCAACGCCGTCACATGGAGTCCCTGGGCCAGGTCCCGAATGGCTTGATGGTGAAACGAGTTGGTGAGGACCAGATCCTGTCCCATCGCCTCTAGCGTGCGACTGCCGGCCAGCAAACGGACGTGGTGTGTCCGTTCATGCCACTCTGCACCCTTGTCGTGATCGAGATCCGAAGGACGTTGGGAGGGAAGGTCCTGCCACAGTGTTCCCCCAAGAACCGTGTTGACCAGTTGGAAGCCACGGCAGATGGCCAGGACCGGCACCCTGTTGGCCCTTGCGGCACGGAACAGGGCCATCTCGAAGGCATCCCGGTCTGGATCGGGCTCCCTAGAGGGTTCGGTACCGGTCAGGCCGTCTTGCTCCGGGAGGAGATCCTCACCGCCCGTGAGGAGCAACCCGTGACATGCCGCCAGGGCATCGGCCGCAGCTGACGGTCCGATGGCGGGTGCAAGAACCAGCGGGACCCCACCGGTATCGCTCACCGAGTGGGCGTAGTCGATGTGAACGCCCGTGTGCTGCCGGCCGGGCTGACCGGTTACTCGAGCGCTGACGCCGATTCGCGGTGCCGTCACAGCAGCAGGGAATCCGGGAAGAAGGGACAGGCCGGGTCCTCGAAACGAGTTCGATCCAGCTTGATACCTATCAACGGGATTATCTCGCTTGCTACCGACACCTGTCCCAGGACGGGAGCTCCTTCGAGCGGCTCGCCGGTGAAGAGCATGACGCCGACCACAGTGGCCGACTGATCGAGCACCAGCACGCCGAATCCGGGCATGTCGTCGGCCCCGAAGGTCCCTTCGACTCCGATGACCAATGTGGTGTCGGCCCGACCGACAACGGCCCGATAGGCCGGTCCGGCGGCCACCCTGGCAACCAGGCGCTCGGGCAATTCGTCTGGTATGGCTGACAGTGTTTGACCCGGAACACCGAACTCGCTCAGTAGCATGGTCGGGCCGGCGAGAGCCGCGATGCCGCAAGCGGTGCTGCCCCGGCCCTGGCTGTCACAACCTGCGACCAGCACAATCGACAGGGTAACCATCATGCCGTGGCGCATGGTGCCTCCGAGAAAGCAGATAGTAATTCTTACCGAAACATACACGTAAACCACTTGGCTCGTACCGGCTTCGCTTGACGCTCCAGGGAACGGCTCATAACATTGGTCGACCACCAGTGCAGGTTCCCGATTCCTCGTTACCGGTTGAACATCCATAATGTTTGAAGGTTGGCGTGACCGTCTGGAGCAGCTGATGGCCGACCTCACGCCCGGCACCGACCCGCGTGAGCGAACCGGCCCGTTGCGTGAGGCGATGATAGAACTCAAAATGGGTTTGCAGGCCATGCGAGAAGGCCTCGACGCTACCGCGGGCCAGATCGAGGAACAGCGGCAGCATCTGGCCGACGTCGAACGTCGCGGCCGTCTCGCCGCCGCCGTCCCCGATCCGGAAACTGTGCGCATCGCCGAGGAGTTCGCCGAGAAACACCAGGAACGCATCGCCCTGCTGCAGCGGAAGCTGGAGGTCCAGCAACAGGAGATGACCATGGCACAACGGGATCTCGACCAACTTCGTGCCAGCTTCAAGGCTGCGTCCATGGGCCTGGAGGACGACGGCAACCTGGCCAGCGTAAACCAGGCTTGGCGCGAACTCGAAGCCGCCGGTGGTCAGCGGCCGGAGACCGACCTGAAGGGCGAACTCCTGCAAGCCGATCTCGACCGGAGGGCAAAACAAGCCGCCGTCGAGGAACAACTCGCCTACCTCAAGCGCAAGATGAAGGACGACCGGTAGCAGGGGCGTCTCACCACCCGTAACCTCTCGACTCCAACCTACGGACCGACCTCCATGAGCCAACACGCAGCGGCAGCCCAGACGGACGATACTGCCTTTTTCGGGCACCCCCGAGGGCTGTCCACCCTGTTCTTTACCGAATTGTGGGAGCGGTTCAGCTACTACGGGATGCGGGCCATCCTCATCCTGTTCATGGTCGCCCCGATCGCGACGGGTGGTATGGGGTACGACGTAGGAAAGGCCGGCGCGGTGTACGGCACCTACGTGTCGCTGGTATACCTGCTGGCGCTACCCGGTGGCTGGGTGGCCGACAGGCTGATCGGCATGCGGCGAGCGGTTCTGTACGGCGGTATCACCATCATGCTGGGCCATATCTCCCTCGCCGTTCCCGGTGAGGCGTCGTTCTACTTTGGCCTGCTGCTCATCGTCATCGGTACCGGCCTGCTCAAGCCCAACGTATCGGCCATGGTGGGCACGCTCTACGAACAGGGGGACATACGCCGTGATTCAGGGTTCTCCATCTACTACATGGGGATCAACGTCGGGGCGTTCATCTCGCCGTTGGTGGTGGGAGGGTTGGCCCAGCTTCCCGCGTTTCAAAGGTTCCTCGAATCCGTCGGGCTGTCGGCGGAATCTTCCTGGCACTTTGGTTTTGCCATGGCAGCCCTGGGGATGCTGTTTGGCTTGGTGTGGTACGTCAGGGGCGGCAAGTACCTTGGCGATAGGGGCTTGCATCCGGTGCCTGCAGATTCGCCCGAAGCGGCTCAGAAACTCAGGCGAAACACCACAATTGCAGTAGTTGGGATCGTTGGCGGTCTTGTGGCGTTGGTGACCTTGGCCGCCCTGGGGGTGATCACCATTACACCCGAGGGTGTGGCTAGAGTGGTTGGCGTCGGGCTGTTGTTCATCATAGTCGGGTTCTTCTCATGGCTGTTCCTGGCCAGCCAGTGGACCCCGGAGGAGCGCAAGCGGTTGTGGGTCATTCTCGTGCTGTTCGTCGCGTCGGCCGTCTTTTGGTCGGCGTTCGAGCAGGCCGGCTCATCTCTCAACTTGTTTGCCCAGAACGATACCAGGAATTACTTCCCCGCCAGTTGGTTTCAGTCTGCCAACGCGCTCTTCATCATTTTCCTGACACCGTTGTTTGCCTGGCTGTGGGTGTGGCTGGCTCAGCGCCGCCGCGATCCGTCCACCCCCGCCAAGTTCTCGTTCGGTCTCATCCTGGTGGGCGCGGGATTTCTGGTGATGATGATGGCGGCATCATTGTCGGCCGGTGGGGTCAAGGTGAGTCCCATGTGGCTCATCGTGACCTACTTCCTGCATACCGTGGGCGAACTAACCCTCAGCCCCGTCGGCCTTAGCGCCATGACCAAACTTGCCCCTCAACGGATTGCCGGCATGATCATGGGCGTCTGGTTCATGGCCACATCAGCCGGGAACTTCATCGCCGGGACCGTGGTGGGCCTATATGCGTCCTTTACTCAGACGCAGGTATTTGGCGCGGTGGCGGCATTCTCCATCGGGGCGGGACTGCTGCTGGCACTGCTGGTTCGGCCCATGCGTCGGTTACTCCAGTCGCCGCAATCGACTGATACGTAAAGGGTTGTCGCCTCTGATCCCGGGAGCCCCTAAGACCGGCGCACGGGGGAATGGCCATGCTGCTCGAAAGCGCGAAACCTCAATGCGGGAGACCGTCGGGTTTGGCACTGAGCCACAGCCGTACTGCCATCACCAGCAAGAACACCGCAAACATCCGTTGTAGCGTTACGGGCCCCAGTGTGTGAGCCCACCGGGCGCCCAGCCACGTTCCCAGAAACAACCCACCCGCGATGAGCGCGGCCGGAACGAGGTGCACGTTTCCGGCCCTGTGGTACTCGATGACGCCCAGGATGCCCACAGGGAGAAGCAACGCGGCGAGGGAGGTTCCCGTGGCCTCTAGAATGGGAACCCGGAGGAGTACTACCATGGCGCCGACGATGACCACGCCGCCGCCAATACCGAACAGGCCCGATAGTACCCCGGCGAGTAGTCCGATCACGATATAGAGTAGTGTCATTCCCGGTTGCCCCCGCTTGAAGTGACACCTCCTCCGAGGCTGGAGGGGTGTGTAAATTCCGGCACCATGTCGATATCCAAAACGCAGGTCTCATACGCTATGCCCTGGCGACGGCCACTAGCTGCAGCCGCGATCGCCGTCGGGCTGGCCGCATGTCAGGAGCAGGTCAGGCCGGTGGAACTCGGCGCCAAACTCCACAACCCGCTCTATCCAGAATTCCAGTTGACGGACACCGATGGCCAGATTTTCGATTTTGCAGCCGAATCGAAGGGGTCGGTGACTTTGCTGTTCTTCGGATACACCCGGTGTCCCGACGTGTGCCCGGTACACATGGCCACTATAGCCGGGGCGCTGAAGAAGCTCCCGCACCGGGTCGCCTCGCAGGTCCAGGTTGTGTTCGTCACCACCGACCCCGACCGCGACACGCCCGAGCGGATCCGGGAGTGGCTGGATCACTTCGACACCGACTTCATCGGTCTCACCGGTACCGTAGAAGAGATTGCCGCGGCCGGCCGTCAGGTCAAGATCGCGCCGGCGGTAAAGGAACCTCAGGAGGACGGTGACTATCTGATGGGTCACTCGGCAAGGGTAATCGCCTTCACCTCCGATGGCGCAGGCCGGTACCTCTACCCCTTCGGGACCAGGCAAGCCGATTGGGCCACCGAAATTCCGGCCCTCGTGTCCTGGCGACCCGAATGACACCAGGCACCAGAGCGGTCGCGGTTGGGCTGGCGGCGGTAGCGGGTTTGGGGTGCGGTGGGCAGGATGCCATGCCCAGTGACGATTCTGCTGATACAGGGCTCACCATCCACCAGGCAATCGCGGTCGAACCGGTGTTGGATGACGTGGCCGCGCTCTACTTGACCATTCGAAACGGCGGGGCCAAGGAAGACACACTGGTGGCGATCCTTACGGCTATCGCCGGGCGGGCGGAAATCCACTATCAGATGCGCGACGGAGACATG
>CAXMUQ010000202.1:0-11219 GCA_964196605.1 uncultured Acidimicrobiia bacterium | reverse complement strand
ACACATGCGCAAGATGGCGGACGGCTTCGTGGCCGTGCGCCGGGCCGAGCTCGAACTGGCGGATGAAGACCTCGCCGCCAACGAAGAGCATCTGGCGCAGTTCGATTGGCACCAGTTCAACGACGAAGAGTTCGAAATGTGCCCGCCGATCATCGCCCTCGGCGGCGACGGCGCCATGCTCGACATCGGATTCCAGAACCTGGCACGTCTTCTGGCATCGGGGAAACCCATTCGCGTGGTGGTACTCGACACCCAGGTGTATTCCAACACCGGCGGACAGGCATGCACCAGCGGCTTTCTGGGTCAGGTCAGCGACATGGCCGCGTATGGCAAGGATCAGCACGGCAAGGAAGAAACCCGCAAGGAACTCTCCCTCATCGCCATGGCTCACCGGAACGTCTACGTGTTGCAGTCCTCGCAGGCCAACCCGTCACACCTCCTCGGTGGGGTGCTCAAAGGGCTCCAGTCGCACTATCCCGCGGTGTTCATGCTCCACTCGCCCTGTCCGCCGGAACACGGCGTGGGCGACGACGCCGCCACCGAGGCCGCCAAAATGGCGCTCGAGAGCCGGGCCTTTCCGCTCTTGGCCTACGATCCGGCCGAAGGAACAACCCTTACCGAACGCCTGTCCCTGGACGGCAACCCGTCGATGCAGACCACCTGGCCTGAGTACGATCTCACTTACCAGGATGCGGCCGGGAACGAGACGTCGGTGACCCTGCCGATCACCATCGCCGATTGGGCCGCGACGGAGACCCGCTTCAAGAAACACTTCACCCCGGCGCCCGCTGACGATGGCGACGACGATGCCGTGCCGTTCCACGAGTATCTGTTGATGTCGCCCGACGATCGAGAAGGCAAGACACCGTTTATCCGAGTCCTCGACGACAACCAGCACCTGGGCCGCCTCAATGTTGCCCATGAAATCGTCGAGCTTGCCGAAGATCGTTTGGAAGTGTGGTCGCTGATGCGGCAGTTGGCCGGACTCGAGGCCACCGACGAAGTGCGCGACCTGGTCCAGGGAGAACTCGACGAGGAATACGAGGGCAAGCTGACCGCGCTGCGCACCGAATACGAGGCCAAGATCAACGAACTCAAGTCCAGCTATCCGCAGGTCATCGCCCGCCGCATGGCCGAGGGCCTGATCAGAGCGGGCAACGGCCAGCGCACCGTGGCCGACCTGTTGGCCGAGATCGATACCATGCCCAACCTGCCCCCCTTCAACCTGGAACCGGCTGACCCCGCTGTGCTCGCCACTGCCCCCACAGCCCCGCAGTCCCGCAGTCCCGCTTCCCCAGAGTCCACCCCAGCAGAGCAGGCAACGGCCACAGCGGTCGCGGAAGAGGAAGAGGAAGAGGAGATCTCGCTTGGTCCATGGATCGACTCCGCGCGCTGCACCACCTGTGACGAATGCACCAACATCAACAACCGGATGTTTGCCTACAACGACAAGAAACAGGCTTACATCAAGGACGCGCGAGCGGGAACCTTTAAGGAACTGGTGCAGTCGGCGGAAAAATGCCCGGTCCAGATCATCCACCCCGGCGCGCCGCTGAATCCGAAGGAAAAAAGACTGGAGAAATGGCTCAAGCGGGCCGAGCCGTTCGCCTGAGAACTCAATGCCACGCCACTCCCTCTTCCGCCACGGCGTTCATCCGCCTGACCTCAAGGAACTGACCGCCGGCATTCCCATCCGGCGGATGCCGTTTCCCAAGGAGATCGTGTTGCCACTGCGGCAGCACGCCGGCAAACCGGCCAAGGCGATCGTTCGCCCCGGCGACCGGGTAGAGCGCGGCGACAAAGTCGGCGAGGCGGACGGGTATGTCTCCTCGCCAATCCACGCATCGGCGGCGGGCACGGTCAAGGAGGTGGCGCTGTGGCCTCACCCCGACGGGTCGTATGCCACCGCGGTGAGAATTGCTGTCGAACCCTACTCCGCCCAGGCGCCGCGGCCGAGGATCATCCCCGACTGGCACGGCCTGAGCCGTGAGGAGTTGATCGAGGCTGTACGGACAGCGGGAGTGGTTGGCCTGGGCGGCGCTGCCTTCCCCACTCACGTCAAGTTGGCGCCACCAAAAGATGCCACGATCGAAGTCCTGGTCATCAACGGCTGCGAGTGCGAACCGTTCCTGACCACCGACCATCGCACCATGGTGGAGTACCCTGAACGGGTCTACACCGGCATCCGCATCATGATGCAGTGCCTGGGTGTCGATCGCGCCATGATCGGAGTCGAAAAGAACAAGGCCGATGCCATCGCCGCGCTCGAAGCCGCCAGGCCGGACGACATCAACGTCACCGTGCACCCGCTCACAGTCAAATACCCTCAAGGCGCCGAAAAGATGCTGATCACGTCCCTGCTCAATCGGGACGTGCCGTCGGGCAAGCTGCCGATGGACGTGGGCGTCGTAGTGCAGAACGTGGCCTCAGTGGCGACCATCGCCGAGGTGTTCGAAACCGGACTGCCGCTCATCGAGCGCATCGTCACCGTAACCGGGGATGGTATCCGGCAGCCGGCCAACCTCATCGTCCCAGTGGGGACCAAGACCAGCGACCTGATCGAGGCATGCGGCGGCCTCATGCCCGATGCCAAGGAGATCATCTTCGGCGGGCCCATGATGGGAGCGGCCGTGGTAAATCTCGACGCGCCGGTCCTCAAGGGTACCACCGGCGTAGTGGTGTTGACCGAGGACGATTGCCGGCCGGCCGAGTCGTACCCGTGCATCAAGTGTGGTCACTGTATCGACGCCTGCCCCGTGTTCATCAACCCCCAGTTGCTTGGGAGCCTGGCGCTGGTCGAGCGCTACGAAGAGATGGAAGACCACCACCTGGCAGACTGCATGCTGTGTGGCTGCTGCAGCTACACTTGCCCGTCGAACATCCCGTTGTCCCAGCTGTTTCAGGCGGCCAAGGCGGCGGTAAGAAAGTCGAAGGCGGCATGACACTGCCCCACCGGCTGATCACCGCTTCCCCCCATCTGAGGGTGCGCGATAGCACCCCGAAGATCATGTGGTCCGTGGTCGGCAGCCTGGTACCGATCATTGCCACGGCGACGTGGCTCTTCGGACCGAGCGTCCCCTTGGTATTGCTGGCCGCCACCGCGGGCGCGACCCTCACTGAACGCGTGTTCGGCAATCGGGGGTCCCTCGGCGACGGCTCCGCCGCCATCACCGGCCTGCTCCTCGGGCTATCGCTGCCTGCCGGGCTCCCGCTGTGGATGGCTTTCGTGGGTGGCGCATTCGGCATCGGCTTCGGCAAGCTCATCTTCGGCGGGCTGGGGCAGAACGTGTTCAACCCGGCACTGTTGGGGCGGGCGTTCCTGCAAGCCGCATTTCCAGTGGCTTTGACGACCTGGCCGGCGCGCACGGGTGCCTGGTGGACGCTCGCGGGAGACAACCTGGCCTGGCCCTTTATCAGCCCCCAGGTAGCGGATGCCTTGACGGGGGCAACACCGCTGGGCCTCATGAAGTTCGAGCAGGTACCGACCGGGTTGTGGGATCTGGTGGTAGGCAGCACCGGCGGTTCCCTCGGCGAGACAGCCGGGATCGTCATTCTCGTTTCGGGCGGCTACTTGGCCGTGCGCAACTACCTCAACTGGCGTATCCCCGCCGGAATCTTCATTACTGTAGCCATTCTGGCATCCCTCCTCCAGGCGGTCGACGGCGTCCGCTATGCCGGGCCGATGGCGATGTTGTTCTCAGGCGGCCTGATGTTGGGAGCCATGTACATGGCGACCGACATGGTAACGTCCCCGGTAACCAAGGTGGGTAGTTGGATCTTCGGAATCGGTATCGGGCTCCTGGTAGTGTTGATCCGCTATTGGGGTGGGCTGGCCGAGGGCGTCATGTACGCCATCCTGTTGATGAACGCCCTGGTTCCGTTCATCAATCGGGCAACCCAGCCGCGTACCTTCGGCGCCCGCACCAGGTTGCAGCCATGACGGACTCACCCACCAACCCCCAGGCGCAGACGCAGGAGGACGTGCCTTCGCGCAAGCTGATGGTCACCCTCGCGGGCGCCGGCGCGATGGCCGGCCTGATGATCGTGTTCGTGTACGGCTGGACGCAACCCACCATCCAGGCCTACAAAGCCCGGATGCTGGCAGCGGCCGTCCAGGAGGTGCTTCGGATGCCGGCCAGTTACGACACGCTGTACGTCCACGACGGCCGCTTGGTGAATCAGTTGCCCGACGGCACGTCCGCCGCAGGCGTCGAAGCCGTGTACCTGGGATACGACGCCGACGGCTCCCCCATAGGGTACGCCATCGCTGCTGGTGAGCCGGGTTTCCAGGACATCATCGGCATCATATTCGGTTACGACCACCGCGACGGCAAAGTCCTGGGCATGAAAGTGCTGGAGAGCAAGGAAACGCCGGGGCTGGGGGACAAGATCGAGAAAGACACCGCCTTCGTCGGCCAGTTTGAGGGCGCCCTGACGCCGCTCCTCGGCATCAAGGCGCGGAACGCAACCGGAGACCCTCACGAAATCGACATGATCACCGGCGCCACCATTTCGTCGCGGACCATCATCCGCACCATCAACAACGCCATCGAGCGGATGGGGCCGATGCTCGAGGCCTACGATGAGGGGACCGGCCCATGAGGCAGACGACTCCCCAGGCCGACTTCCTGCGCGGCATCTGGCGCGAGAACCCTGTGTTGATTCAGATGCTGGGCCTGTGTCCCGCCTTGGCTGTCACCAACACGGTGGCCAACAGCATCGCCATGGGCGTGGCCACCTTCTTCGTCCTCACGGGATCGAGCCTGCTGGTCTCGACCTTCAAGCGATGGGTGCCGCACGAAGTACGCATCTCGACCTACATCCTGATCATCGCCACGTTCGTCACCATCGCCGACATGTTGCTCGAGGCCGTCGTCCCCACGGTCCACAAGGCCCTAGGCGCTTTCGTGGCGCTCATCGTGGTGAACTGCATGATCCTGAGCCGACAGGAGGCCTTCGCGTCGAAACAACCCATCGGCCGGTCGCTGCTCGACGCCGCGGGCACCGGCTTCGGGTTCATCATCGCGCTTCTGATGATGGGTGCAGTGCGCGAAATCCTCGGCAACGGAACGTTCCTGGGGTTCAGTCTGTTCGGGCCCAACTTCGAACCGTGGGTCATCATGATCCTGCCGCCGGGCGGATTCCTCACCTTGGGGCTGTGGCTACTGGTGTTGAGCTGGGTCGAACGGCGCCGCGCCGAGTCGGCAAGGGTGGCCGATTGGCCCGCGGGCGTAGCCCAACGGAGAGTGGCTTGATGGAAAACCTGATCTGGATTCTCCTCTCCGCCATGGTGGTGAACAACTTCACCCTCGCCCTGTTCCTGGGTCTGTGCCCCTTCATGGGCGTATCCGCGCGTGTTGAAACGGCACTTCGCATGGGGGCGGCCAACATCTTCGTGCTGACCATCACGTCGCTGTGCGCCTGGTTCCTCAACACCTTCGTCCTGCCGTACGCACCGTACCTGAGACTTATCTCGTTCATCGTGGTTATCGCCTCACTGGTGCAGATCGTGGAGATCGTCATCAAGAAGGTTAGCCCCACGCTGTTCCGGCAACTGGGCATCTTTCTTCCACTCATCACCACCAACTGCGCCATCCTCGGGCTGGCGATTTTCCAGACCAACCGCGGATATGGCCTGATTGAGGGACTGTTCTTCGCCGTCGGCGCCGGCCTTGGGCTCACCCTGGCACTGGTTCTCATGGCGTCGATCAGGGAGAACACAGAACTGGCCAGCGTGCCGGAACTCGCCAAGGGCATGGCCTTGGTGCTGATCATTGCCGGCAGCTTGTCGCTGGCCTTCATGGGCTTTGCCGGCCTACTGAGTTCCTCGTGACCGCCGTCGTCGGAGTGCTCGCCGCCGCCATGCTGTTCATGGCCTTCGGCTGGGCCCAGCATCAGCTAGGTTGGCGGTCTCGCTGCTACGGGTGTCCCAACCGGGACACCTCGGCATCTTGCCACAATGGGGAATCCTGCACCTCGCGGCCGGAAACGGAATCGGACGCTGCCGCAGATCCCCCAAGATCTTCCGTCCATCGACGGCCCCATCTCCACCGGAGGTCCTAGTACAATGACAAAGCAACCCACCGGTCCTGAAGGCACGGACCAGCACCGGCGAGACCAGATTGCCGCCGACCACCACAATCTCCGGGTAACGATCGATCAACTGCTCCAGGTGTCGGAACTCCCCCTGGTCATCGCCCAACTCCGGCGCCTGCGGACAGAACTGGTCGATCATTTCAAATTGGAGGAGGGGGCCGATGGCCTGGCTCAGGCCATCGGGGAAACGGCGCCCAACTCACTGAACAAGCTCAACCGCCTGTTCGAGGAGCACGGCGAATTTCTCGGCACCATCGAAGAGCTTATCACGCAGACCAACGCCTGCCTCAACGGCCCGATGGCGGAAATCCAGAACGGCATCCGGAAACTGTGCTCCGACCTGGAAGCACACGAAGTGACCGAAACGGAATTGATTTCCGACGCGGTGTTCACCGACCTGGGAACGAGCGGATGAGGACAGCGGGGGCAGCACAAAGCATTTGAATCGGCCCCTGTCTCGTCGACCTACCGCACGTTACCGCCTCTACCGCCATACCGCCCTGACCACCAAAAGGAAACGGCGGCAAGGATGCACCCTTGTCGCCGTCTTCTTTTCTACCGCCTTACAGCCCTACCGCCATACTTACCTGCTGTAGCCATCGGTGGCGCCACGGCTAGCCCGGCAGCGGCTGGAGTCTCCACCACTTCCTCAGCCTCGGGCGGTGGCGGGGGCTCGAAGCCCTCGGGCGGCTCGATGTCGATCTCGGCAAACCGGTAAATGCCGGTCCCCGCCGGGATCAGGTGCCCGATGATGATGTTCTCCTTGAGGCCGAGGAGGTCGTCCTTGGCTCCACGGATGGCGGCATCGGTCAATACTCGCGTAGTCTCCTGGAACGAAGCCGCGGAAATGAACGACTGGGTTGTAAGACTCGCCTTGGTGATACCGAGCAGAACCGGTTCGGAGGTGGCCGCGTCTCCATCATTCTTGAGTATTTCCGAATTTTCCTGGCGGAAACGGCTCCGATCAAGGGTCTCGCCCTCGAGCATTTCGGTATGGCCCGGATCGGTGACTCTGACCTTCTGCAGCATCTGGCGCACGATGACGCCGATGTGCTTGTCGCTGATCCGCACGCCCTGCAACCGGTACACTTCCTGTACTTCGTTGAGCAGGTACTCCTGCACAGCCCGCGGTCCTTTGATCTGCAGGATGTCGTGGGGGTTGACCGGTCCCTCGGTCAGGCGGTCGCCCGGCCGCACACGATCGCCTTCGTGCACCCGCAAGTGCTTGCCGGCCGGGACATCGTAGGTCTGCGGTTCGCCATCGTCAGGCGGGGTCACGAAGATTTCGCGTTTGCCTCGCTTGATTTCACCGAACCTGACCACACCCTCGATCTCGGAGATCGTCGCCGGATCCTTGGGCCGCCGGGCCTCGAACAGCTCGGCCACCCGCGGAAGTCCGCCGGTGATATCCCGCGTCTTGTAGGCCTGCCGCGGAATCTTGGTAACGGTGACGCCCTGGTTGATGGCCACAGGATCGGACAGGAAGACCGTCTTGTCCTTGGTCTCCTTCTTGGTCTTGGACGGCCATGCCTCGATGGCTGGCACTTCCTTGACGTGGAACTTGGCGGACCACGGATTGCCGCCGTCGGGGATCTTCCGCGCGCGGGAGATCATGTCCGTCGGCGAACCCAGCAGGACACGCGACCCCTCGGCCAGGGTGTACTCCTGCGGGTCCTTCTTGCCCTTGCTGTACACCAGCACAGACGGATGCAGTTCCTTGTCGGGATCGGCGCTAACCACCAACGAGCGGAGGCCGGTTGCCTCGTCGAGCTCCTCGCGCAGGGTGACACCCGGCACCAGATCCTTCCACTTCATCTCGCCGTCACGCTTGATGATGTTGGGATCGTTGTAGGGATCCCAGGTGTAAAGCACAGAGGCCCGGCGCTCACCATCGCTCTTTGCTACTATGTCGCCTTCATTCACATGTAGAACGGCGCCCTCAGGCACTGGGTAGTGGTTCAGGACCCGATCGGAATCGTTGGGGTCGACCACCAGCAGGCCTTCCTTTGCCTCTTCCTCGGCCGACTCGTCCTCGCGGGTCAGCGCCACCCGGATGGTACCGGATGAACCGTCCTCGTACTTGACCTCCACGTCGGCGTATTCCAGACCCTCGGTATAACGGACTTTTCCGGCGGACCGGGCCCGCCGCTCTGCTTCCTCGGCAATGCGGGACGCCGTGCCGCCGATGTGGAAGGTCCGGAGTGTCAACTGGGTCCCCGGTTCGCCGATGGACTGCGCCGCCAGGATACCCACCGCCTCGCCCATGTCGACCATTTTCATCGTCGCCAGATTGCGGCCGTAGCACATGCGGCACACGCCGCGCCGGGCCTCGCACGTCAGGACCGAGCGGATGCCGACCCTTTCGATGCCGGCTTCCTCGATAGCATCGGCCGTCTCTTCGTCGATCAACTGACCGATGGCCACCAGCAACCGCGGATCGCCGTCCTCATCCAACTCGTGCGGATCGAACACGTCTTCAGACGCCACGCTGCCGAGCAATCGCTCCTTGAGCGCCTCGATCACGTCCTCGCCTTCCTTGAGGGCCGACATGTCGAGGCCCAGGATGGTACCGCAATCTTCCTCGGTGATGGTGACGTCCTGAGCCACGTCCACGAGCCGCCTGGTCAGGTACCCGGCATCGGCCGTTTTGAGGGCCGTGTCCGCCAACCCCTTCCGCGCGCCGTGTGTCGAGATGAAGTACTCGAGCACCGTCAGGCCTTCACGGAAATTGGACTTGATAGGACTCTCGATGATTTCACCGATGCCGCCGGTAAGTTTCTTCTGCGGCTTGGCCATGAGGCCACGCATTCCGGCCAGCTGCCTGATCTGGTCACGGCTCCCTCGCGACCCGGAGTCGAACATCATAAACACCGGGTTGTAGCCGCCCCGCGACAGGCGCAGATGGTCTACCATGGCTGTCGCTACGTCATTGTTGGCGTGGGTCCACGCGTCGATCACCTTGTTGTACCGCTCACCAAAAGTGATCTGGCCCGTGTTGTAGGCCTTCATGAACTTCTCGACGCGCACGTCCGCTTCCTCGAGGAGATCGGTCTTGGCCGCCGGAATTTCGAGATCCTCTACTCCGATCGAGATGCCGCCGTAGGTAGCGAAGCGGAACCCGAACTCCTTGAGCCGGTCGAGGAACAGCACCGTCTCCTCCAGCCCCGCACGGCGATAGGCCTGCAGCACCAGGTCGGACAGCGCTCTCTTCTTCATGACCTCGTCACGGTAGCCGAGTTCGGCCACAACCTGTCGCGGCAGAATGTCGTTGAACAGCACCCGGCCCACGGTGGTAAACACCCAACGCGGCTCGTTGTCTTCGGATTCGTGCGGGGGCACGAACCAGAACCGGATGGCCGAGTGGTAGTTGATGGTCCCGTTCAGGAGCGCCATGTCCAGCTCGGCCGGGCTCCCAAAGCAGCGCGCGTCCTTCCACAGCTCCGCCTTGGTTTCGTCCTTGGCGGCGCCATCCTTACCGTGCAGCTGCTCCTCAAACCCAGGTGGGTACTTGGTCAGGTAGTACGACCCGAGGACCATGTCCTGTGACGGCTCCGTCACCGGCCTGCCATCGGAAGGCTTGAGAATGTTGTTGGACGAAAGCATCAACACCCGGCATTCGAGTTGCGCCTCGAACGACAGCGGTACGTGGACCGCCATCTGGTCGCCGTCGAAATCGGCGTTGAACGCGGCGCACACCAGCGGGTGGATGCGGATCGCCTTACCCTCGACCAGGACCGGCTCGAACGCCTGAATCCCCAGACGGTGAAGCGTAGGGGCCCGGTTGAGCAGCACCGGATGGTCCTGGATGATCTCTTCCAGAATTTCGTAGACCTCGGCCGACTCGCCCTCGACGATCTTCTTGGCCCGCTTGACCGTCTCGGCAATGCCCTTGTCTACCAGCTTGTGGATGATGAAGGGCTTGAACAGCTCCACCGCCATAGCCTTGGGCAGGCCGCACTGGTGCAACCGGAGCTCCGGACCGACTACGATCACCGACCGGCCTGAGTAATCCACTCGCTTGCCGAGGAGATTCTGGCGGAACCGGCCCTGCTTGCCCTTGAGCATGTCCGACAGTGATTTGAGCGGGCGCTTGCCCCGGCCACGGATGGCCTTGGACCGACGGCCGTTGTCGAACAGTGCGTCAACCGCCTCCTGCAGCATGCGCTTCTCGTTCCGCAGGATCACCTCCGGCGCCCGGTGCAGGATCAGCTTCTGCAGCCGGTTGTTCCGGTTGATGACCCGGCGGTACAGGTCGTTCAAGTCGCTGGTGGCAAACCGTCCGCCATCCAGTGGTACCAGCGGCCGGAGATCTGGCGGAACGACCGGCACCACGTCCAGGATCATCCACGCCGGATCGTTGGGCGCTTCGCCCGAGTCGCCGGAATTGAGGAACGCGTCTACGATCTTGAGCCGCTTGAGCATCTGCTTCTTGCGATGCTGGCTGGTCTCGGTGGCAACCTTGGCGCGCAGTTCCTGGGATAGCGTCTTGATGTCCAGCGCGTTGAGCAGCTCCCGAATGGCCGGGGCGCCGATATCGGCGTGGAAATCGGTGTCGCCCTCGTCCTTGGCCTTTTGCTTGAGGTCGAGGTAGGTGTCTTCGTCGAGCAACTGGAGTGCGGTCAGATCCTTCTGTTTCTCAACCGGCTTGTCGACATCGCCCGCATCTTTGTCGGTCGGGTCTTTCTGTTTGCCCGGATTGATGACGATATAATCCGAGTAGTAAAGCACCCGCTCGAGTTCACGCAGGGTGATCCCCAGCAAGTTCCCCATCGGCGACGGCAACGTCTTGAAGAACCAGATGTGCGCCACCGGTACGCTGAGCTCGATGTGCCCCATCCGCTCGCGGCGCACCTTGCTGAGCGTGACCTCAACACCACACCGGTCACAAATGACGCCACGGTAACGGATGCGCTTGTACTTGCCGCAGTGGCACTCCCAGTCCTTGACCGGGCCGAAGATCCTCTCACAGAACAAGCCGTCCTTCTCGGGCTTGAAGGAGCGGTAGTTGATGGTCTCCGGTTTGACCACCTCGCCCCATGACCACCAGGTGCGCTGGCCCTGAAGTTCGCGCCGCTCGCGGTCCTTGCGGTCGCGGGGGCCCCGGATCTCCTCGGGTGAGGCGA
>CAXMUQ010000201.1:0-8692 GCA_964196605.1 uncultured Acidimicrobiia bacterium | reverse complement strand
AGGGCGGCAGCCGGTGGTCGCGGGAGGAACCGGGCTCTATATTCGCGCGTTGGTAGATGGGCTGTTCGTGGAACCGCCGCTCGATTCCGCCAGTCGCGCCGAGATTCAGGAGTGGGCCCAGGCGCTTGATGCCCGTGAACTGATTCGTTGGGCCAGCCGACTCGACGCCGACTTTGGTGGTGGCGGACGGCAGCGAGCCATCCGGGCTATCGAGTTGGTGTTGTTGACGGGAAAGCCGCTGTCGTACTGGCAGGAAACAGCGCGGGAAACCGGAGCGGTAGAGCCGTGGTACGTGGTTCTCACTGTGCCCCGTCAGGTACTCAACCAGCGCATCGAACGCCGGGCCCACGAGATGGTTCGGCGTGGATTGATAGAGGAAGTCGCCGCCGTGCTGTCGGAAGGACACGATCCCAATGCGCCAGGTCTCGACGGCATCGGGATGCGGGAAGCGGTGGAGTACCTTCACGGGAAGCGATCACGCGACTCGGTAGCCGACGCCATCGCTGCGAGTACCCGCCGGTACGCCAAGCGGCAAGAGACGTGGTTCCGTCATCAACTGCGCGGCGATCAGTTGATTTTGGACGCCGTACGACCACCGGACCAATTGGCCGAAGAGATCGCCACGTGTTGGCGGCGCACAAACGGAGAGTGATGGCATTATGAAGATCGGCATTACCTGCTACCCGACTTACGGTGGTTCCGGCGCGTTGGCCACGGAGCTGGGGCTCGAGTTGGCTCAGAAAGGCCACGAGGTCCATTTCATCACCTACGCCGCGCCGTTTCGTTTGCGAGAGTATGTGGAGGGGATCTTCTTCCACGAGGTCGACACCAAGATCAGCCGGTACCCGCTGTTCGAGTACTACCCGTACACCTTGGCGTTGGCCTCGAAGCAACACGAGGTCGCCTTGCGTGAGCGACTGGAGGTTCTTCACGTCCATTACGCCATACCGCACGCTACCACAGCGTGGTTGGCCAAGGAAATGCTCGAACGGGAAAACCATCCGATAAAGGTCATCACTACCTTGCACGGGACCGACATTACCCTGGTCGGCCAGGAGTCAAGCTTCTACAGCATCACAAAGTTTTCGATCGAACAGTCCGACATGGTGACGGCGGTGTCGGAGTATCTGCGAGATGAAACCAAGCGCGCCTTCGGGTGCAACAATTGCCAATTCAAAGTCATCCCCAACTTCGTCAATCTGACGGAATACCGGCCGTGCGCCGAGGGTGACGTCGGATGCCACGAGGGACTGGCGCCCCCGGGACATAAGGTCATCACCCACATGTCGAATTTCCGTGAGGTGAAGCGGGTTCGCGACGTGGTGAGGATTTTTGCACGCATCCGCCAAGCCATGCCGGCAACGCTGCTCATGATCGGAGACGGCCCCGACCGGGACGACGCCGAAGCAGAGGCCCGCATATTGGGTGTCGAAGAAGACGTCCGGTTCCTGGGCCGCATCGACACGGTGGCCAATCTGCTGCAGGCCTCGGACTTGTTCCTGCTCCCGTCTCAGGGCGAATCCTTCGGCTTGGCCGCCCTGGAGGCGATGGCCTGCGGCTCGCCGGTGGTCGCCAGCCGCGCCGGTGGACTACCCGAGGTGATCGAGGACGGCGTCACCGGTATTCTCGAACCACCGGGATCGGTGGAGGCGATGGCGCGGAGGGCCATCCAGTTGCTGCACGACGGCAAGCGCTACGACGCCATGCGGCGCGCCGCCATCGAACGTGCCAAAGACTTCAGCGCCGACCTGGTCATACCCCAGTACGAGAGGGCCTACGAAGAGGCGCTTGAATGACACTCCCCTGGTGGCAAGGACTGATCCTTGGCACGGTACAGGGACTGTCGGAGTTTCTCCCAATTTCGAGTTCGGGGCACCTGGTCCTGGCCCAATGGATCCTCGGGTACCAATCACCGGGCGTGTCGTTCGAAGTCCTGCTCCACCTCGCCACACTGCTGTCGGTGTTGTTGGTGTACTGGCGCCGCGTCGTCTGGTTGGTGGGCGGTCTGGCGCGCGGCCAACGTGACGCGTGGCAGTTTGCCGGTCTGCTGGTGTTGGCGTCCATCCCGGCGGCGATCGCGGGGTTGCTGTTCCGCGACTTGTTCGAGACCCAGTTCGAATCACCGATGGCGGTGGGAATCGATTTCTGGATTACCGCGCTGGTGCTGTGGAGCACTCGCTGGGTGGTGAAGTCCGACGCCGAATCTCCGGTTCGTTGGCAGTCGGCGCTGGCCATGGGTCTGGCCCAGGTGTTGGCCATTCTCCCTGGCGTGTCGCGCTCAGGTACCACCATCGCCGCGGCCATGTGGGGTCGGGTAGGAGCGCGCGCCGCCGCTGAATTCTCCTTTCTCATGGCTGTCGTGGTCATCGCTGGAACGGGACTGCTCGAGGCCATGCACCTGGCAGAAAAGCCGCTGGTCATCGACTGGGGTGTAGCCTGGGCCTTCGTGGCGGCGCTCGTTTCCGGGGTCTTCGCCATCCGGTTCCTGGTGCTGTTGCTGCGCCGGGGACGCTTCCACGTGTTCGCTCCCTATTGTGCGGTGGTCGGAAGCCTGACGCTGTTGTGGGCGGTGATTCGTTGACGGACCCTGAGGTACACATCCGCGCAGCCACAACCTCAACCAACGATGACATACACACTATGGCCGAAGCCGGGGCTTCCGACGGCACAATCGCAGTCGCTGACGCCATGACCGCCGGTCGCGGGTCGCGTGGAAGAACTTGGCACGCCAGCCCGGGAGGCGTTTGGATCAGCGTCTTACGGCACCCGTCGGCCTCGCTCGAAACGGCCGTATTGAGCCTCAGGGTGGGCATCGACCTGGCCGCGGCCTTGGAGTCACTGGTCGGGCAGCCGGTTACGCTCAAGTGGCCCAACGACCTCATTGTTGGCGAGGGCAAGGCTGGCGGCATTTTGTGCGAAATGCGCTGGCACGGCGCTCGCCCGGCTTGGGTGGCGATCGGCGTGGGCATCAATGTGACCAACCGGTTGCCCAGTGGCTTACAGCATGCGGCCACCAGGCTGGCCGACGTCGCTCCCGAAGTCTCCGTGGCCCAAGTCCGTGATGCCGCCATTCGAGTCCTGCGGACCGTACGCGTCGATGCGACCTTACTCGATCCCCTCGAGCTTGCGGCGTTCGAGCGACGAAACTGGTTGCGGGGAAGGTCGGTACGCGAGCCGTTTCGCGGAACAGTTGGTGGCATCAATGAATCCGGCGGACTGGAGCTTACCGACAGTGACGGAACCAGCCATGTCATCCGAACGGGCGACTTCACCCTCAGTGGGATTGCCTGAGGCGGTTACGCATCGCCCGGGTCTATCCTAGATTCGCCACATGCTTCTGACACTCGATATCGGCAACACCGAAATCACGGCGGGTATTTTCCGCGACCAGGAACTGGTTCGTCAGTGGCGCATCTCCACGCTTCCGGGAAAGACGCCCGATGAGTGGGCCGCGCTGATGGGCAGTTTCCTGACGCAGGCCGGACACGACCCCGGCAACATCGCGGCCGTGTGCCTTGCCTCGGTGGCACCGTCCACCACCAGCAGTCTCAAGAACGGCCTGGCGCAGCTGACCGGCTCGACGGTCGCCGAGTTGCGCGCCGACAGCGAGGTGCCCCTGACCCTGGACGTCGACGAACCACTCGCCGTCGGTGCCGACCGGATCGCCAATTCGCTGGGAGTGCTCGACGCGGTGAACGCCGATGCCATCGTGATCGACTTCGGGACCGCCACCACCTTTGATTGCGTTACCGCCGACCGCCGGTTCATCGGCGGGCCCATCATGCCTGGCTTGAGGACGTCTGCGGAGGAGTTGACCTTGAAGGCTGCCCGGCTGCCTGCCACCGAGTTGACGGCCCCCAGCCGGGTCATAGCCAGACGGACCGACGACGCTATCAAGGCCGGTGTGCTGTATGGCGCGGCGGACGCCGTGGACGGAATGATTCACCGGATTCGGGATGAGTGGCCCACCGACGTCGAACCGGTCGTGGTCGCCACCGGCGGACTGGCCGATACCTTGGTCCCCTTCACGACCAATATCGACCGCGTCACCCAGGGCCTCACTCTGGAGGGTATTCGGGTAGCGGCCCGGCATTTCAGGTTGACTTGGTGACAGGCAGGGAGTCCGCTGGGGATTGGCCTGGCCCCATGTGCAGCGCTATACTTCCCGCTTCCACTCTATCCTCGGAGCGAGCATGAGCGCGGTGGCGGAATCCCACCAGAGCTACGACCTCGGCGACGTCCCATTGATCGTCCGGTCGTCCATCAAACTGGGGATCATTACGGCAATCGTGGTGTTCGCCTTCTCGCTGGTGACTCGCTATCTCAGCGGAACGGCGGAAGTGGCACTCGAAGCGCTCCTGCTGGTCATCGGTGTGTCCCTGGTGGCGGGGCTCCCGGCCACTTGGACCAAGGCGCGCACCGGCGATGGCATAGCAGCCGCGGCCGGTGTCGGTCTCGGTGGCACCGTGGCGTTCATGGCCATCGACGTGATCCTGCTCCAGCGCATCGGGACCTACACCAACCGCTGGCTTGAAATCGGCGGCGGCAGCAATTGGTGGTACCATCCCGTGTGGTGGATGGCCGGCACCTACCTGGCGTGGATGGGGGCGACCGTCCTTGCCAATCAAGCCAGTGGTGCCGGCTCACCCTCGATCCCCCGAATGACTGCCACCGCCAGCGTCTTCGCTGTGGTGGTCGGCGTGGTTGCCGTCATCATCGGATTTCCCGGCGCCGCGTGGTCGTTCCCGACATTTGGTATCGCCCTCCTTCCTGGATTCGCTATCGCCGCGCTCTTTTCGATGATGAGTCGCCGGCGCGCCTGAGCGGGATGAGGCCGGTCCGTGTAGTTCTACGCATTCTTGGTTGGCTGCTCACGCCTTTGGTGGCGTGGGCAGCTTCGCATTTTGGGGGCGGTATCGGCGCCACCATCGCCAGCGGCGTCGCCAACCCGCGCCTGGGTCTGGTATTGACCGTTATCGCCGCCGCACTATCCGGTCTGCTGGCGTTGCAACTGTGGATTGCCTTGCTGCGCCATTCACCAGAATTGCGCAGAGCACTCCACGTGGCCGAAGACGCCACACCTGACACCGATTCGTTGGGAGATTGATGACCAACGTTGACGCCTTCACCTGGTGCAGACGAGTCGTGTTCGTCGCCGTAGTGGCGGGCTGCGGTGGCGGAGCCGAACGAGAGGCCGTTCAGGCCGACGTCCCGGCGCCATCAGGCAATCCCACCACCGCGTTGGTGGATTCCCTGGCACTCACAGCGCCGGGCGGGGCAGAGGTATGGTTCACGGACGGGCGCGTGGCACAGGATAGTCTTGGAGCAACGTGCCGTGAACGCGCCATGGAAATTCGCACTCCCCACGACACCGTCCCGGTGCCACTGCTCTACACGGGCGAGGTCCCGACTCTGGAGAACGATTCCACTCTGCGGGCCAGGGTTTGGCTCAACTGTCAGGCCCGGGCTTTGTACCTGGTAAACATCCACACCGGCCGGCCGTCACTGGTCGAGCCCTGAGGCGGCCATGCGGTTCCCGCGAATCGCGCTGCCGATCATCACGCTGGCCGGCACCCTGGTGTCGGGAGGCGCTCAGGCTCAGGGCATAGCCTTCGAAGCCGCCCGCATCATTGGTAGTCCCGATTGGTCCGCCTACCGCCTCGCCTACACTCAACGGCTCATCGGTCCGGTGGGCGGCTCTCTCTACGGCACCTATCTGATCCCCCGGTCCGCATCCGACCTCAGTCTCTACGGAGTGGGAGCGTCCCTGACCTTGTTTCAAGGCGGCGAGCCGGGGCTTTATTTCATGGGTGGTGTCGAAGGCGGCACCGCCACGAATGCCTCGGAGTCGGTGTGGTCGGGCTGGTGGGCCGGTGCCGGGTTCGAAGTAGTGCCCTTCAACTTCGTATCCTTAGGGTTGGAGGGCCGGTGGCATTCCCTGTCTCCGGTCGACGTCGAAGGGCTGGAATTGGGCGCGCGAGTCCAGGTGTTCTGGAGTACCGGTGGTCCGCCGCCCCAGCCGGCGTACACGGAGGTGAAGCCGGTGGCGCCAGTTCCCGGCCAGCCCGAGGTCAGGGCCGATTTGATCGAGGACGGAGCATCGGCGGACGTTGCCGACCGACTCAGCGGTGTAGTTGCCGCCGCCACGGCGGCTATGGGGACTCCCTACGTGTGGGGCGGGACCGGAGCAGCCGATGGCGGTTTCGATTGCTCCGGCCTGATTCAATTCGCGTACGGCACCCAGGGGGTCAGCATACCCCGGGTCAGTCGGGACCAGGCCGAAACCGGGCGGAAGATAGGCAAGAAGCCCACTGAACTGCGGCCAGGTGACATTTTGACGTTCAGCACTCGAGGTGGGCCGGTAACTCACGTCGGATTGTATGTCGGTGACGGGCAGTTCATCCACTCGGCGTCGCGCGGGGTACAGCTCAGTCGGCTGAGCTCGGACGATCCCTACGGAAAATGGTGGTGGAAGCGCTGGATGGGTGTGAGGCGAATTCTGGAATAGAAGCCAGAAACAAGAATTGGGAATCGGCGAGCTGCCCAATTCCCAATTCCCGTTAGCTGCACTGATCAGTTGCTACTCTCCATCATCCTCGTCATGCTCGTGATCTCCGTGCTCATCCTCTTCTTCGTGCTGCATGTTCATCGGCGTAATCTTGCTGAACTGGTCCGCCAGTGACGCCAGGTCCTTCTGGTAAACGGGATCTTCCAAATCGATGGCCGGCCACTTGTCGATATCGTCTGGCGCGTAGAGACCCACCATGTGGGCCATGGCGCCCAATTCGAGGACGGCGCCGGTCGGGTTTTCATAGACGGCCACCACCCGGTAGCGGTGGTCGGCCTCGAGCTTCTTGCCCCGGCCACTGACACCGAAGAGGTGGCGTTCCAGATCAACCACCCAGCCGTTGGTGTCTACTTCGGCCTTGACGGTGGTGATGACCTTGTTCGATTCGGCGTCTTCCAGACGCACTTCGACGCCGTAGTCGTGCATGTGGCCACCGACACCGAGCAGTCGTCCGCTGACCGGCAGGGTGAACTCGTAGCTCTTTTCGGAGCGGCCTTCCGGTATGTCAAAGGTGTTGGTGCCGCCGATGGTCAGGTTGACGTCGAAATAGACAGGCAGGCCGCTGACCGGCTGGGGTACCTGGTTCTTGGGGATCCAGGACAGCGTAAGCTGGAAATAGGCCGCTTCGATGCGAGCCCCGGTAGTGTTGTGCCAGGCGATGTACATCCCCAGGTCGCTCCCGGGACGGACCGGTACGCCGATGCTCTTGGGGAGTTCGTAGCCTTCCGTCTCGGTCCCGGAACCCAATATTCTCTCCGCCGCGCGATAAATCAGCTGCCGGCGATCGAAGTTCACCATGATCATGTGGTGAACGATTCGCTGGGGAAGCACGTTGCCGTCACCATCGAAGGCTTGAAGCTCGAAGCCTCTCAGCCATCCCTCTATGGGCCAGTCGAAGTGGTACACCGGCGTGTCGTGGCCCGCTCCCGAGTGCATGTGGGTGTCTTCGCCGGTCCGATCCGGAAGGTCGAACGGTCCTACGGTGATGATGATCTTCTTGGCGGAAGAATCGACCTTCACTTCGAGGCTGGCGGTGTCGGTCGGGGCCATGGCCATGGCGCCTTGTCCGGTTACCATCTGTACGGAAGCCAATAGAGCTGCGAGTACCATTGTGTTGCTCCGGAAAATACTGGTGGTTTACGACCGGTTCGGTCCTTCAGAAACGGCCGAGGCAGGACACTTGGTCAACCCGGAAAGCTCGGAGGGTCGCGGTCGCAAGTCAATACGGGTTCGTAACGATTCCATGAAAACAGGGTGAAGGCATTCTCAGCTTGGGTTGACTTCGATTTCAACCCGAATATCTTCCCATCGATCTCTTAGCACTCACTGAAGCCGAGTGCCAAGAAATGCTGTTAAGTGTCACACTCACAACATGTTACAACTTTCGTGGAGGATGGACTATGGCTACAGCGACCAAGGCGGCAATTCAGCCGCTCGAGGATCGTGTTGTCATCATGCCCAATGATGACGCTGAGGAAATGCGGGGCGGGCTCTACATTCCTGACACGGCCAAGGAAAAGCCGACTCAGGGAGAAGTTATCGCGGTCGGACCCGGCCGGATCGAGAAGGGTGATCGGGTGCCGATGGACGTTTCCGTCGGCGACAAGGTCATTTACGGGAAGTACAGCGGGACCCAGTTTCAGCTGGGCGACGACGAAGTGATCATCATCAAAACTACGGATATCCTGGCCAAGCTCGGCTAGGCACCGATTGATTTCGAAGGAGAACACAAATGGCTGCTAAGGAGTTGCATTTTGACACCGACGCGCGCTCGGCGCTCAAGGCCGGTGTCGACAAGTTGGCTGATGCGGTAAAGGTCACGCTCGGGCCCAAGGGCCGGAACGTGGTCATCGACAAGAAGTTCGGTTCGCCGACCGTAACCAAGGACGGCGTTACCGTGGCAAAGGAGATCGAACTCCCCGACCCAGTGGAGAATCTGGGAGCCCAGATGGTCAAGGAAGTCGCCACCAAGACGAGCGATCTCGCGGGTGACGGCACCACTACGGCCACCGTGCTGGCACAGGCCATCTACCGGGAAGGCCTGCGGAACGTCACCGCCGGCGCCAATCCGATGGAGCTGAAACGTGGCATCGACAAGGCTGTCGAGGCCATCGTTGCGCAATT
>CAXMUQ010000200.1:0-3654 GCA_964196605.1 uncultured Acidimicrobiia bacterium | reverse complement strand
TCGGCGGTGAGAACCGCGGCGAGCAGTCGGACGATGGTGGGATCGTCGTCGACGATCAGGATTCGGAGCTCGCTCCGTGGGGCCATGGGATGTTGGTGTCCGGCTCGCTACTTGGACGCGTCTTCCAGAAACACGAGGGTCTGCCGTCGGTTGATTACGGCTTCGAGTGCATCGAACACCTCGATGGCTAGGCTGTCCCCGGACAGATCACGCATCCTCTCTATGGCGAAATCCGAACCCATTTTTTCCTGGTAGGGTCGTGACGTAGTTAGCGCGTCGTAGACTTCCACGGCGGCCAGGATGCGGGCCCCGACGGGGATTTGCTCGCCCTTCAATCCGTCGGGATAGCCCCGGCCGTCCCAACGTTCGTGATGGCTCCTGACGTAGTGAAGGACCTCCTGCAGGTGGGTTAGCGGTGCCAGGATCTGCGACCCGACCACCACGTGTTGTTTGACGTGCTCATATTCATCGTCCGTCAACGGACCCTGCTTGATCAGAATGTCCTCGCGGACGCCGATCTTGCCGATGTCGTGCAGCCGCCCCGCCGTCCTGACGCATTCGACGTCTTCGTCTTCCAGCCCCATCTCCGCTGCTACCATGGCCGACAGGTCGGCGACCCTAGCCGAGTGCCCTCGGGAGTAGGGGTCCTTGGCTTCGAGCGCATTGACGAGGACCTCGAGGGTTGCCACCGAGATCCGCTGGAGGTTGGCCTTTTCTCGGCGTAGTTCAGCCGTGCGGACGGTGACCTCATCCTTGAGCCACTGATTCAGTTCGTTGGTTTCCAACTGCGCGTCGCGGCGCTTAAGGGCTCGCTGAATGGCCTTGTCCAGTTCCTCGAGGTCGATCGGCTTGGTGAGGTATTCCATGGCGCCCCGCTGCATGCAGAGCGAAGCGGTTGTTGCGTCATTGACGGCCGTGAGCATGAGGATGGCCGCGTTGGGCTCGACTTCGAGCGCCTGGGGGACCAGGTCTATCCCGCTCATCCCCGGCATCCGCACGTCCAGCACCAGGACGGCAATCTTGAGCCGCCGCAGGGCGTCCAGTGCTTCCTCGCCCGACGCAGCGGTGCTGACATCGTACCCTTTGACGGTGAGGAATTTGGAGAGGGCCGTCAGAATCGACTCTTCGTCGTCGACGACCAGGATGGCGGTGGGTCCTTCGGATTGCGACACGATCCTCTCCCACAATCATATGGTCAACGTGATCGGGCCTTACGAACTTCAGCGAATAGTAGGAACCCACTGGTGGGGCGTCAAGAAATATGTGTCCCTATCCTACAAAGTTTACCTCGGTCTCGTTGGGAATGAGTCCCGCTGAGTGCGCCCGCTCGAGGAGGGTTCGCACCGCCGTGCGCCCCTGCTCGCCGTAATCCACCGTCCAGTGGTTGACGTACATCCCGACGAAGGCATCGGTTTGCTCCTCGCTGATGCCCCGGTTGAACCGCTTGGCATACTCCAGGGCCGCGCCCCGGTGTTCCAGGCCGTACTCGATGCTGGCCTTGAGATCGCGCGCGATTTGTTGCACGACATCGTCTCCCAGGTCCCGTCGCACCACGTTGCCCCCCAGCGGTAACGGCAGCCCGGTGTCCTCCTGCCACCAAACTCCGAGGTCGCCCCACAGGTGCAAGCCGCGCTCGTCGTAGGTGAGCTGTCCCTCGTGGATGACCAGGCCGACGTCGATGGTGCCGTCTTCCACAGCGTCCTCGATCTCGTCGAACGGGAGCACGACAGCCTCGAAGTCCGGCTGGAACAGCTGCAGCACGAGGTAGGCGGTGGTGAGCATTCCGGGGATGCCGATGCGTAAGCCGCGGAGCGCTTCCGGGACATTCTCCGGCCGCGGAGTTTTGGCGACCAGCCGCGGACCGTACCCATCGCCCATCGAAGATCCGCTGGCCAGGAGAGCATAGTCTTCGGAGATGTAGCTGTACGCGTGTATGGAGACGGCCGACACTTCGAGCTCGGCTCGCCGCGCTCGCTGATTGAGGCTCTCGATGTCCGACAGTTCGTGCACGTATCGCAGGTCGCCCGTGTCGATCTTCCCCTCCGTCAGGGCGAAAAACATGAAGGCATCGTCCGAGTCGGGGCTGTGGGCCACGTGGATTGTCTGTGACGGCATGAAGTTGTTTCCCGGGTTAGTCGGTAGTGCCGGCCAGGGCGGCTTCGCGAAAGCTCTCGATCATGGCCTGCTCGGCGGTGTATTCCGGATAGCCTGCTGCCAGCTGGGTATCGTAGTGGTCCAGGAACTCGCGGTACACCTCACCCAGACCATTGGTATCGCCCTGGAAGCTAGCCGCGGTTCCGGCAACGACCAGCCCGAGCAAGTGGTGCGGCGTATCGGCCAGGATGGTGTCAGCCAGCGCGGCGGCTCCCTGGAATTCGCCAACTTGCAAGCGGATCAAGGCCGCCCGATATCGGGCCTGCTGGTCGAACACCTCGAGCTGGTTATACGCGCCCAGGGCCATGGGGGTGAAATCCATCACAACGGCGCTATCCTGCTGGGCGCCCGCGTCCATTACCCGGGCGAACAACCTGTCGAATCGCTCACGGGGCGTCATTTGGCTGATATCAGGCGGCCGGACTACCGGGGCGCCAGCTGAGCCCTGGTTGCCGCTGTTGGCCATGTCGGGCGCTATCAGGCTGATACCGCCGAGCGCCCGGAAGCCGATGGCCACCACCAGGGCAACCACTACTGTCCCGGCCACTATCCATGGCATGCTCGAACTTCCCGGAACTACCTCACTCACTACCCGGCCACAGCGATGGCAGTACTGGGCGCCGGCAGAGAGTGCTACCTGGCACTGCTCGCAGTTCGTTTGGGCCGGCGCCATGGCGGCGCCACAGGCGCCACAGAACTGGCCGTCTCCGGGGGCGCCACACTTGGGGCAGCGCTGTTCATGGTTCGCCATTCGGTCTCGTTCCTGAAGGGTAGCCACCGGGAGAGTGCCATCCGGGCGCCGGGAATCTAACCCGGACCGGCCCCCGCTCTCCATGCTCGGGTGGCGCAGACCGCCTGGACCCATTAGCGTGGACAGCGTGTTCACGAGGTGATCGGCATGACCCACATTCAGGTACAGCGACCCGGACCCATCCCGGAAGCCCCTACGGCCCGCCACCTCGGCGAGTTGGCGCGGAGCGACCGGACGTGGAACGTATATCTGGAAAACAGGTCACAGGGTGACTCCGTGGCCGGACGCCTGCACTTCGTCGACGGCGCCACATTCCGAACCAGCGGCTGGATCTTCATCGGATGGAACGAGCGGGAAGTGACCGATCGGTTCAACGAGTTCAGCCCGGTGGAGTTGTGGCGCCTGGTCGAAAGTCTGGGCTGATCGTCGGGCGGCTGTCGGCTATCGGCGGTCGTACAGTTTGGGGGCTTTCCTTCGAGATTTGGTCCTCGCACTTGTCCAACAACACTCGCTGTTTCCTTCCCGCTACAGGAACCCTCGCCGCACCCGTGTGGCCCCGTCTCTCTAAGTGCCACGCGCACACCAACTTGCAAACAACGCACATATGTGGCGTCATATTTGCATTTTTGCTCCATCACAGATCCGATATTGGCGACATACCGTGCAATAATTGCAAAATATGAGAAACATCACTTCTCTTCTGGCCAATAGCCAATAGCCAATAGCCAATAGCCCAAAGCCCATAGCTC
>CAXMUQ010000199.1:0-11853 GCA_964196605.1 uncultured Acidimicrobiia bacterium | reverse complement strand
GCCTTCGCTGCCTCGCCGTCCTCGCTTCTCACCTACTCGCCGTCAGGTCGGCTTCGAAGTGATACAGCTGCTGTACCGTGTTCCGATCGCGGGGGCTGGGGCCCATCACCGGGTCGGTGAACATCAGGTCGTTCGGGTTAGTCGAGTGCGCGAACAACCCCATGGTGTGCCCCAGTTCGTGAGTCACCGTCAATTGCATGCACGCCTGAGTTGCCGCTCCGAGAGGGTCCAGCGTTCGCGGTTGCACTCGAACATGAAACGGGAGAACGATGGTGGACCCGTTCAGGGGCGGGAACGTCGTGTCGCCGACGCACTCGGGCGCCATGCTACCCAGGTGGATGGCCCTAGCGGCCGCGGGCGGAATGGTGACGCCGACCAGGATGTCGGCTGTTGATGAATCAGCGACCAGGATGGCATCGAATTCCTGGTAGAGAAATTGATCTTTCCACGTGTCGATGCCTGCCTGGGTGTTGGCAGGCATATTGAGCGTATCCTGGACCCACACTCGGACGGTGTGGTCTTGCGGCCAACTGAAGGTCAGGGAATCGACGCCGACCACCAGGCGCCAGTCGTAGAAGTCGCTGCGTGACGGCGAGGAGATATCACCGCATGCGCCGGCTGCGAAGGCCGCCGACACGGCGATAAGAACGCTGGAACGAGTGTTCATCGGCGCCCTCCCATGGCTATGCCCACCGTGAGTCCCACACGATGCACCTGCTGGGTCTGGGAAAAACCCTGACTCTGCAATTCCTCGGTGGTGAATCTGTGAAAGTCGTACCGCAGCGCGACGCTGACATCGAGTGACGACGATACCGGCCGGCGGTACTGCGCCCCCAAGCCCAAGAGGAGATCGAGCGGCCCGCCTTGCAGGAACATGCCGGTGTCCTCCGTGGGCAGATACTTCAGCACCCCGACACTGGCGCGCCAGCGGAACGGCGGCTTGAAGAGTGGCCCGTCGAATCCGAGGCCGGCCGAAAACGTTCTCAGCGTCCCCAGCTTCGTCGTGCCCTTGCCCTTGGTTTCCGCCGAGTATGATCCGGTGGTGAATTGAAGTTCCATGTCGACATCGTACTGCGGGAACACCTCGGTGGCGCCTCCCACCATTATCGTTGGGGCTATTCCTGGCTGGGTGGTGATCTTGTCGCTGACAATGTTGTCTTCGACCAGCTTGGAGCTCCAGGTGGCGCCCAGGCCGGCGTAGAAAGTAGAAGAGCTCTGGGCGGCAAGCGCCGCTGGCAGTACTAGGCAGATCAGGAGCAGTAAAGTTCGCATGGGGCGTAAAGATGATGTCGAGTAGTAGCCGGGGTCAACGGTGCCGTCTGTAGACGGACTCGTCTCCTCCTTCTGGGGGCTTCAAGGATCTCGATGACATTGACGAATCGCTGATTGCGCAAGACACATCGGAACGGTTCCGGGCCGAGTGCGCCCTAACCTATCTGCGGGCGAGTTCGAGAGGTAGTGCAACCTTCTGCATTTCGCGCCAGGCCGGCCCCTGGTGATCGGTATAGTTGCCTGGGTGCGACACCACCGCGGTAATGCCCGGTTGTTGACAGCGCTCCGATGCGGCTACCAAACTGTCTATGGAGTGGCCCCTTAGGGCGGGTTGGGTGATGCCGGCTTGATCAGGTACGAATCGTGCCAAACCAACCCATTGAGGTCACTGCGGTTATGCGCTTCGGCGAAATTGCGGCTGGTCGATCGGTCGATTTCGGGGTCCCGCCACAGATTGGAATTCTTGGTGAAGACCTGAAAGGCGCTGGTCCCGATCGCAATCCCTCGTGACGGGGCAAGCGCTACTCCGCCCGAATCGAGACATGAGCACCCAGTCTTTCGTCCGGACCCTTCGTGACCGGGGAAGCCCTGGTGTGTGTTCTTTCTTCATTCTTGAATTATGGGATCCGTATTGGGATTAGCACACGGTGTCGTCAACGCGCTGACCCGTCCGCGGGTACTTCTACTCGGTGATCCGATGAGTCGGCCCGATGGGTTGGAGCGTGCCCTGGTTCGCGGAGGGTTCCAAGTGACGGAAGCGGACTTGGTGCCCGGGGTCAAACCGGTGGGTGATCTCCCCCAGTTGGTGGTGATCTCAGCTCCTCAGGCCGACGACGCCTTGAGACATCCGTTGGAGCTTCTCGAGCCCGAGTACTGGAGTGGTATTCCTACCGTGGCGCTCCTGGAGTCGACTGATCCTGTCGGCCTAGTACGCGCGCTGGAAATGGGTGTCTCGGACGCCATGATCGGCAACGCGAACTTGGGCGAGTTGTGCGCCCGCTTGGAAGCTCGGCTGATGACCCGAGGCGAGTTGGGCGACGCCAATCAGATGACGCGGGTGAACGAGTTGATGCTTGACGTCTTCGAGGAGTTGTCGAGTGCCCATCGCCAGGACGAGATCATCCATACGCTGGTGCGGCGAGTGGGGCAGACACTCGAGGTGTCGCACTGCGCTTTCCTGCTGGCCCAACCCGGCGAAGACTACGGCCGGGTCGTAGCCGTGTATGAGCAACCCGGCTTGCGCGATCTCAAGGTCGATCTCAAGCGCTACCCTGAAGTCCTTGAAGCTATCCGAACGAATTCTCCGGTGTTCATTCCGGACATCCACGAGCATCCGATGCACGGCGCTATCCGGGAAACGTGGGTAGAGCAGGGGGTCCAGGTCGACATCCGCAGCGTGCTGGCCGTGCCGGTGAGCATGCAAGGGTCGGTGACCGGCGTATTCATCCTGCGTACGGTTCAGGGAGACCCGCCGCTCGCCGCTCGCAAGGTTAGCCTGGCCGAGACCCTGGTTCGCGTGGCGGCCAAGGTGTTGGAAGGCGAAGAGCGGCGCTCGGCCATCTACCGGCGGCAGACGAGCGTACCGCTGCGTGACCCTCTTACCGGCGTGGGCAGCGTGGATGCGCTCGACCGGCGTATCCGCGAAGAGTTCGAGCGGGCCCGACGTTACTCGCTGAGCTTTAGCTTGATCCTGCTGGACATCGACGGCCTGGGGGAGTTCAACGAGAGAATGGGAACCGACCGGGGCGATCAGTTGCTGAAAGACTTGGGCTCGATGTTGCAGGAAGAACTACGGGCTCCAGATTTCGTGTCGCGCTATGGGGGTGACGAATTTGCCTTGATCCTGCCTGAGACGGATCTTGAAGGCGCCCGGCAGTCGGTGCACCGGGTACGCAACCGGATGGCCATTCAGCCACTCGCCGACCTCGACGCGCGCGAACGGCCCCAGCTCACTGCCGGAATCGTTACGGTTCCCCACCCGTCGGCACTTCAGACCGAGGACCTATTTGCCTTGGTCGAGGCGGCTCTCCTCAGAGGGAAGGCGCAGGCACAGGAACGCATCGGCACGGCCGAAGCGGTCGCCTCCTAGTTCGACTGAGAGCGTAACCAGGCAGTCGGATCGAGAGCGATCCCCTGCGCCCCCCTGATCTCAAAGTGAAGATGCGGTCCGTATTCGCTGTTGGCACTGCCAATGGTGCCTATGGTCTGACCCTCGGAAACGTTGTCCCCCACGGCTACCTGCGCTTGGCCAAGCTGGGCATAGAGCGAGTAGTGTTCCGCCCCGTGGTCTACCAATACCAACAATCCGTAGGTGCTCCACCGTTGAATTCGGACCACCGTGCCGCCGGAGATGACGCGGACGGGGGTACCTACGGCCGCACCGATGCCGATGCCGTTGTGTCGCAGAACCACGCCGTCCGGCTGACGATCAGGTCCGAAGTTGAACACTATGCGGCCCTCCACCGGCCAGTCGAGTTTGCCGATGTCCGCGGTGGTGATGGTGCCTGGCCCGGTTGATCCGGCCCGCCTGGCGGCAGCAATCAGAGCTGTGATTTGCCGATTGATGTCCTCCTCGTCCAGCTCCAATTGCGTCAGCTGGCTTTCGGTTTCCTGGCCGGTGCGCTGCAACTGGCGCAGCCGCCGTTCGCTGGTGTTGGCCAGGTTGGTATACCGGTTCAGCTCCGCATCCCGCTCCTCCCGGCTGCGGTCGAGTGTCGTTCGCAAGCCCAGGAGCTCATTGCGGCGAGTGGACACCCGATCACGTAGATCGGCGACTTCCGTGAGCAACGCCCGGTCGTGCCGGCTGGTGAGATAGAGATACTTGTACCTGCTGATGAGGTCGCCGAACGACTCGGCCGACAGGAGTACCTGCCAGGCGTACATGGCTCCACGTTTGTAGATGTCGACCAGGCGGCGCTCTAGAATAGCCTGGGCTTCCACCATGTTGTCCTGCGCCAACACCGCCTCGGCGCTCACCCGATCTACCTGGCTGTTCAGCCCGCCGATCTGGCGGTCGATCTCGTTGATGATGGTGTGGGTTGATCGTTGTTGAGCCTCGATGTTCCGTAGCTCGGCGCCGACGTCCTTGACCCGGCCCTGCAGCCGCTGGTTCTCTCCCTGGAGGCGCTGCCGTTCGACGCGAATAGAATCGAGCCGGCGGCGGGAGGCGTCGATCTCAGGAGTTTGGGCCGCCAGGAGGGTGGGGAATGTGATCAGGGCACATAGGGCGGCCCAGGCGGCCCAGGCGGTCAGGCGGTCAGGCGGTAGGGCGGTAGCGGGCGGTATGGGGGTAACGGGCGGTAGCATCCCCTCTGCCCTCGCTGCGTTCCGCTGCCCCCGCTTACGACACATCTTTAAGGTGCCGACCAACGCTCATCAAGCTGCCGCTGAGCCCTAGAATAAGCCCGAAGAACACGCCGGCGATGAGATGAATCGGTTGGAAGAACGTCAGGTCCGAAAGGGCGTCGGTGTAGCGGCTGAAGGCCAGGAAGGCGGCGTAGGCCATGCCGATGGACAGGATTCCGCCCAGCATTCCCTTGAGGGCGCCCTCGAGCAGGAACGGGCCGCGGATGAACCAGTTGGTGGCGCCCACCATCCGCATGACCATGATCTCCCGGGCCCGTTGCAACACCGCCATCCGAATGGTGGTGCCGATGATGACCACGGCGGCGGCTGCGAAAGCGATGCCGATGACCAGGCCAACCAGGCCGGCGACGTTACGAATCTGGTCGAGCCGTTCTATCCACTCCCGACCGAAGCGGACGTCCTCTATGAAGCCGAAGCCCGCGACCCGCTCGGCTACGGCGGCCACGTCCGCGGATCCGCGGAATCCTTCCTTCAACTGGATCTCGAATGAGGCCGGGAGCGGGTTGACCCTGAGATCCCGGTAGGCGTCGCGGAATTCCACCAACTCGGCTTGCGCCTGGGCCAGTGCCTGTTCCTCATCGATGTAGTCTACCGCCTGGACTTCGGGGAAGACGAGGATGTCCTGGGCCGCGACGGTTATCGATAGGAGCGGGGTGCCCCGGAGGATGTAGGCCACGACTTCCACGCGGGTGCCGACATCTTTAAGCACCCGTTGCATGTTGATTGCCACCAGTCCGAACAGCCCGACCGTGAACAGGGAAAAGGCGATGGTGGTAATCGAGAGTGCCGACAGGAGTGGTGCCCGCCTAAACGATAGCAGTGCCTCGCGCACTAGTAGCGTCACTGGGCCGCCTCGGCTGGCGCGTCTTCTTGGGCGCTATCGAACACGACGCCGCCCTTGCGAAGTTCGATGGTGCGGTACGGGGTCTGCCGCACCAGGTCGAGGTTGTGCGTGGCCATGATTACACAGGTGCCGCCGACGTTGATGTCGCGGAGCAATTTGAAAATGCCACGGCAGGCCCGTTCGTCGAGATTGCCGGTCGGTTCGTCGGCCAGCAGAATCGGCGGGTTGTTGACCAGCGCTCTGGCGATAGCCACCCTCTGTTGTTCGCCACCGGACAACTCCGACGGCAGAGCCTTCATCTTGGAGGCGAGCCCGACCTGGGTCATAACCCGGGTCACCCGGCTGGGGATGGTCGCGGACTTGGCGCCGGTGACCTCGAGCGCGAAGGCGACGTTCTGTTCCGCCGTTCGGTCTTCCAGTAGCCGGAAATCTTGGAACACCACACCGATCCGCCGGCGCAACCGGGGGATTTCCGATCGTCCCAGGCTGGACACCACGAATCCCGATACCCGGACTTCGCCATGGGTCGGGCGTTGCTCAGCGTACAGCAACTTGAGGATGGTGCTCTTTCCGGCGCCGGAGTGGCCGGTCAGAAAGAGGAACTCGCCCTTCGATACGCGGAAGGACACGTCCTGCAGGGCGGTCTCGCCCTTGGGGTAGGTCTTGGTGACACTCTGGAAGCGAATCACGACAGAAGAATAGGAGCGAACGGGCTAAGCGTTCAAGGCCTGGTTCAAGTCGGCGATGATGTCGTCGGCGTCTTCGATGCCGCAGCTCAGCCGGACGAACCCGTCTGGGATGCCGATGGCCGCCCGCTCCTCCTGCGTCTGTTTGGCGTGGGACGTCAGGCGCGGTTCGGAAATGAGGCTTTCGACGCCCGCCAGGCTGGGCGCGTGCCGGATCAGCTGCAGGCGTTTCAAGAAGTTCTCTACCGCGTCTACCCCACCGGTCAGCTCGAGTCCCACCATCCCGCCATTGCCGTCGAGCATCCTCGCCGCCAGTTCGTGGTCTGGATGACTCGGCAAGCCGGGGTAGTAGACCCGGGCCACGCCCTCATGTTGTTCGGCCCACCGGGCAACGGCCTCTCCGTTGGCATTGTGGCGTTCCATGCGCACCGCGAGGGTCCGCATGCCGCGGTCGATGAGCCACGCGGCGTGGGGATCGATCGACTGACCCCATACGCGGAGCAGTCGCACCACCTCTTCGACGAACGATTCCGAACCGGCCACGGCACCACCAATCACATCACTGTGGCCGTTGAGGTACTTGGTGGCGCTGGTAATGACCACGTCGGCCCCGTGCTCCAGCGGGCGGAAATTGATCGGGCTGGCGAAGGTGGCGTCCACCAGGAGCGCCAGGCCATGCTCGCTGGCCAGCCGCGCCACAGGATTGAGATCCACCACGCGGACCGTGGGGTTGATCGGCGTCTCGATGAAGACAGCCCGCGTGTTATCGCGCAGAGACGTCCGCCAATCCCGGACCTTCGTGGGATCCACGTAGGTCACCTCGATGCCGAACCGGCCCAGCTCTTGGTCGAACAGGGCCCGGGTGCCGCCATAGATCCGGGCGCTTGCCAGGAGGTGGTCTCCGGGACGCAATACTGCCAAATGCGCCAAGGCGGTGGCCCCCATGCCGCTGGCAAGAAAGACCGCCGCCTCGGCGCCCTCCAGCAGGGCATACTTTTGGGCGATGGCCAGTTGATTGGGGTTGTTCCCGTAGCGGGTGTACTGGACTTCCTCGTCGGAACCGACCGGGTTGGTGAACGTGGCGCTTTGGTGTATGGGTGGAACTACCGGGTCCCAGTCCGGGGGACGGCGCGGTAGTCCGTGAACGGCGATGGTCGATTGGCCAACGCCAGCGTGCCCGGGCATTAGAGTGGCAACGGCCGATAGCGGCCGCTGTCGGCCACTACCAGCCGCAACAACGCCAATGCCTGCACCGCGTTGGCGGCTCGTTGGATGGTCCAGCGGAGGGCGTTGCCCAAGTCGGCTGCTTCTCCGGGACCGAGGGCCAGGATGTGGCTGAAAGCTACCCGGGCGTCTTGGCCGACCCGGCCGAGCAGCAGAGGCTCGCCGGTGAGCTGGATGGACGCCACTGCCAGTGAGTGGTTACCCAGGACATGGTCGATCGCTTCGGCATGATGCTCTTCCAGGCCCATGAGGAGGAGGTATCGGTCCGACGTGGGGTCGGTCTCCAACAGGAGCTTGGCCACGACTTCGTCGGCGCAGCTGAAGTCGATCAAGCCAACCGAGGAAAAGTCGAGTGCCGCGGTGGAGCAGCCGATGGCGTCGATGCGCTGGGTGATGCCCTGACGTACAGCCGCGCCTGTCGGGCGCGTCACCAGATTACGGTAGGGCGTGGCGACCGCCTCATGCAGCACTCGGTCTACCGGTATGGTATGGATCATTCCGGTGCGTCTTGTTGGGGGATGACGATTTGCACCTGGGATCCTGGGAAATAGGGTAAGTGGTCGGCCAGCGGTACATCGTCGTCCCACGAAGGCACGATAGACAGCCGGGCGGTCCCGCTGCGAATACTGATCTTCCCGTGCCACCGGCTCAAATAGCGCTTGATGCCTGCCAACCCCTGTCCGCGTCCCGGGTCGCGGAACCGGCTCACTCCCTGGATCAGCGCTGCTTCGAGGGCCGAGGCGTCTCCCCATCTGTCGCCGAATTGGCCGGACTGACTGGTTTCGAGCGACCGCCGGAAGCCGACGCCGGCGTCGCTCACCGCGATGACAACCACGCGCCGTCCCAAGCGTTTGCGCCACGAGTAGGCATGGACGGCCACCCAGCCTCCCGTGCCGGCGTGCTCCACAATATTCTGACACGCCTCCGATAATGCCATAGTGAATCCGAGAGTGGCCTTGGCGCCGATGCCCAGTTTGCCGCTGAGGATGTGACTGGCCTGCTCCTGGATGTGGCCAACGACCTCGTGAACGTCGTGTGACGCCACCACCGGCGTGACGTTGAGCAATACGTCCGACTCGACTGCCGGCGCAGCCTTGGGCACCGTTCCGTGGATTTCGAAAAGGTCGGCTGCGTATCGGAAGAAGCCTGTCCTGGCCCAGTAGCGGCGCACCTCCGAGCTGTCGGGCACAGTGAGCAGCGGTTTTTCGCAGTCCAATTCCGCCATCGCCTGGCCCGCGGTCAACATGGTGATCAGGCCGTAGGGCGAGGCCCACTTGGCGCCCCGGGCGTCCAGCAGCACCTTCCCCTCCGGCGGCCAATTGCCGAACGCGGCGGCGAAGGGGTCGAACGCCCTATCGTCGAAGTAGGTGGGGACCTCAACTACGCGCGTCACGGTGTGCCTTTGGTGTGACCGAGTACCAGGTCACCTCTGAGGAAGTGGGCCAGATCCGATGCGCCCCGGTGCACGGCGTTACGGGACGCCATGCGCGCGGCACTCTCGATCGCCTGTTCCACGTTTCGACCCTGTACCAGCTCGGCGGCCAAGGTGCCCCCGAAGACGTCGCCGCAGCCGGTGGGGTCTATGGCGTCGACCGCCGGCGCTTCGATCAGCGCGGTACGAACGGTGTCTCCCTGGGCGCGAGCCTGGCTACGATCGGTAAGTCTATCGAGGCCGGGCGCGGCCACGTAAGCGACCCCGCGTGGGCCCAGGGTGACGACCAGGAGCGACACGCCGGCGTTGAGGGCCACGGCGGACAATTCCAAGGGGTCGGCCGACAGCTGGCGCATCTCATCTTCGTTGAGTTGCACTACGTCGAAGCAATTGAACCATGCGGGCGCCTCGGCCAACGGCTGTAGCCGTCTGATGCCGTCGTGCTGCATTCCCAGAAACAGGCTGTGCATATCGGCGTAGATGGGTCCGTTGAAGCCGTGGCGCAGAGCCTGCGCTGTGCCCAAGGCCATCTCGAAGCCGGAGATGAAGTTCAGGTAGAGGGCGTCGAGATCGCGCACCATGGGGCCCAGCTCGGGCCAGATCCACGGCGGGACGCCACCTTCCATGCGCTCGCAGCGTCGCTCCGCGGATTGATAGTGCAGTACCACGCGGTTGTTGGGGACCGGTACCTCGAGTGGGCGGGTGCCCGGGGCAATGCGATGGAGGCTTTCGAAAAGGGCCCCCGCCTGTTGGGCCAGGTCCTGGCCCACCTTGATCAGCGGGACGATTTCCCAGTCCTCCGGGAGCGCCGCGTCGAGGCCGCCCAGCGCGTAGGCGATACCGCCCCACTCCTCGACTGGGGGCGCCACCGGGTCTCGGCTGTGGATCACGTCCCAGACCAGGCTGCCGACGACCCCTATTCTAGGCATCTGGTCTCGCGTCGATGAGCCCGTCCGCTTCCTGGTCGAGGAACACCCGCGCTGCCCCATACACTCCTGCCGTCCCGATCAGCTCTCCGGGAACGATTCGGCACGCCTCTGCCGCCGGCCGGAAGGCCCGGCGGCTCACTTCCCGCCTGAGCGGATCGAACAGGCTGGCGCCGGCCATGGTGACCCCGCCACACACCACCACTACTTCCGGATTGAAGATGTTCACCAGATTGGCGATCCCGGTGCCTAGGAGACGGGAGGTCTCGCGCACCACCTCGAGGGCCAGCTCGTCGCCTTCCCGGGCGGCTTCGTATACGATCTGGGCGTCGAGTGCTTCCAGTTGCCCGTTCACATAGTCTGGCAGGGAGCTCTCGACCCCGGCCTTGACGGCTTCCACCGCTCGGCGGGCGATTGCGGGGCCCGCGGCGTAGGCTTCGAGGCAACCGTAGTTGCCGCACTTGCACAGGCGACCGTCCGAGTCGATGGTGGTGTGGCCCAATTCGCCGGCCACTTCGGAGAAGCCGTGATACAACTTCCCGTCGATGATGATACCGCCGCCTATCCCGGTGCCTATGGTGATGCCAACCGCGTGACGCGTGTCCCGTGCCGCGCCCCGCCACCACTCGCCCAGAACGGCGCAATTGGCGTCGTTGTCCAGTGCCGTTGGAAGCGCCAACGCTTCGCGGATGGCATCGCGCAACGGAAAGTTGGTCCAGCCGAGGTTCGGCGTAATAAGCACCCGGCCGGTGACTCGGTCCAAGGGGCCCGGAGATCCGATACCAATGCCGATGACTTCGGCGCTCGGGTCCACGGCCCGGCAATCCTCGATGGCCTGCCGGCTGAGGCCCACCAGGCGGGCCACCACCGCGTCGGGGCCCTCCTCGGCCCGGGTGGGTTCCTTGCGGAGGCCGTGGAGCGCGCTGCCGTCCTCGGCAACTGCCCCGAGCACCAGGTTGGTGCCGCCTATGTCGATGCCGATGATGTAGTTCACGGCGTCTCCGCCCGGGAGTCTCCACCGGGAGTCGCCGCCGCTTGCCATACTCGTCGTACCGCTCGCTCCACGGTGTCGACGGGAATATCCAGCATGCAGCGATGATGTCCCAGCGGACAGGTCATGGGTCCATGGGGTGAGCAGGGGCGGCACCCCAGCCCAAGTTCCTCAACAATAACGTCGTCGGGCCCCAGGGGTCCAAACCCGAACGCAGGTACCGTGGGACCAAAGATGGCTACCACCGGGGTGTCCACGGCCCCCGCCAGGTGGAGCGGTGCCGAGTCGTTGGTTACCAGCAAGCGGGCACGTGAGAGTATGGCCGCCGACAGGCGCAACGGTGTCTCGCCGGCGGCGGATACAGCACGGTCACCGGCCGCCGACACTATGGCCGCCGCCTCCTCACGCTCGCCTGGTCCGCCCACCACCACTACGGGAAGGTCGAGCTGGGCGGCCAGATCGGGATAGGAGGGCCACCGTTTGGTGCCCCAGACGGATCCGGGGGCCATGGCGATGAACGGCTCAGATATCCCGTGGTCGGTGAGCCATTGTCCGGCACTGTCGAGGTCACCGTCTACCAGACCGAAATCGAAGTCCACCTCATCCGTTGCCCCACCGGAGAGCGCCAGGAGCCTCCGGGTTTCGTGCAGCTTCATGTCCCGCGATATCCGACTGGTGTAACTCCATCGTGCCGGACTGTCGGCGAATCCGATGCGTTGTGGTATCCCGCCGGCCAATGCCAGCGCGGCCGAACGCCAAGACCGGTGGGGAAGGTAGGCACGCCGGTAGTCTTGCCCGCGAAGCCGCCGGGCTAACGTCAGCCAGGCGCGCGTCCCCCGGTCGGCCCCCCGTTTGTCGTAGCGGATCACCGTTGCCACGGCGGGGTGATCCTCGAGCAGCGGAGCGGCCTGAGGTGTAGTGATGATGTCGACAGGGCCGTGCTCCTGGGCGAGCGCGGTCAGCAACGGCATGGTCAGTACCACGTCTCCCAGGAAAGCCGTCTGAATGACGAGTGTGTCGCGGGCCGCCGGGATATTGTCCGAGTCGGAAGAGGGGTTTGCCACCATATATGCCGGCGGTTCAATCGACTTTCAGTACCGCCAGGAACGCTT
>CAXMUQ010000198.1:0-3950 GCA_964196605.1 uncultured Acidimicrobiia bacterium | reverse complement strand
CTGTGTGATCGGGACGATGTGTCACATCGTTCGTGTTGTGATGTCGATAGTGCTGGTGAACAGCGGACCATTGTCCCCGCGTCAGTCGTGCGTCGTTGAACCTTATCCAAGGCAACACAGGAACACAAGGGAGGCGACCGCACGGAGGCTCACCACTCTCAGGGACAAAACCAAGTCAGTCCAGCGGCGGCGTAACCGACACGGCTGGCGACTTCGTTTGCCATGAGTCCCAGCCCAGCAAGAGTTACCAACAACGCCAATACGTGAGGAACACCAAGACGCAACCGCCACGTCGACACGGCCGTCCACGCGCCGGTCCCGATGGTGACGCCGAGGGCGGCCAAGTAGGCAGCAAGTCCGAATCCACAGGTGTACGTGTACGGCCACACCGTCAATCCGACCGCCAACATGCTCACCAGCACCAGCCGAGCCCACACCCCGACGACCTCGCGCCTCCCGCCCTCGGGCAGTCTGGTCGGGGTTACTCGTTTGGTACGGGCCGGGACGGCAGGCTCCTCGGGGGTGGCCGGTATGTCTGACATGGCCTTGTCGATCGCGGCCATCTGCTTGTCGATATCGTCCATGTTGCCGCTCACGTCGACTCCCGGGTAAGGCCGTAGCGTTCGATTTTCTTGTAGAGATTCGAGCGAGGCATCTGCAGCGCTCGCGCGGTTTCGGAAACGTTCCACTGGTGCTCGCGCAGTTTGGCAACGAGAAATTGCTTTTCGGCTTCCTGCTTGAACGATTCGAACGTGCGGGGTCCACCGAACAGGTCGCCGGACATCTGGTCCTGTGATCCGGCACCGCCCAGTAGTTGCTGGAGGTCGCCGGCAGTCACCATTTTTCCGCTCGACAGGATCATGGCGCGCTCCACGGCGTTCCGCAGTTCCCGAACATTACCGGGCCACTGGCGGTTCGCCAGGAGCCGCATTGCGTCCTCGGCAAATGGTTTGAGCGCCAGGCCTGCTGCCGCCAACTGGGCGCTGAAGTGCGCCACGAGTTCGGGGATGTCCTCCCGGCGGTCGCGCAGAGGCGGGACCGATATTTCCACCACGTTCAGTCGATAGAATAAATCCTCTCTGAATCTGCCGGCGGCGATCTCCTCCTCGAGGTTCTTGTTGGTTGCAGCGATGACGCGAACATCGACGTCGACGGGTTTACCGTCACCGATGCGGGTGATGACGCCTTCCTGCAACGCCCTCAACACCTTTGCCTGGGCCGAATGGGCCATGTCGCCGATTTCGTCGAGGAACAACGTGCCGCCGCTGGCCAATTCGAATTTGCCGGTGCGGTCGGCGAAGGCGCCGGTGAACGACCCCTTTACATGGCCGAATAGTTCGCTCTCGATCAATTCGGCGGGGATGGCGGCGCAGTTGACCTCTACCATCGGAAGGTCGGCGCGACTGGACAACCGGTGGATGGCCCGGGCCACCAGCTCCTTGCCTGTCCCGTTCTCGCCCAGAATCAAGACGCGGGCGGACGTAGGGCCCACCTTGGCGGTCACTTCTTCGACGGCCTTGAGTGCCACGCTGTGACCCACGATAGTGTGGGCGTCATCGATCACGGCGCGGAGTCGCTGGTTCTCGTCCGACAGGGTTTGCTGCTGCAGCGCGTTACGCACTGTCAACAGCGTCCGGTCTGCTGCCAACGGCTTCTCGAGGAAGTCGAACGCGCCGCGCTGAGTCGCCTCCACCGCCGTTGCCACCGTGCCGTGCCCGGAAATCATTACCACCACGGCACCAGGGTCGAGTTGCATGATGCGGGACAGGGTCTCCAATCCGTCGAGCCCGGCCATCTTCACATCGAGAAACACGACGTGGGGCTGCAGATCTTCGTACAGGGTGAGCGCCTCACCGCCCGACGCCGCGGTTGCCACATCGTAACCTTCGTACTCCAATACCTGCCTCAACGCATCCCGGATGCCCGGTTCGTCGTCGACTATCAACACGCGATGTGCCGTCATGGCCCGTTCCTATAGAGGACTACTCCGTGGGGGTGCACTGCGGCGCCACCAATGCCTTCAGGAATCTGCACCGGAAATCCGCTTTCCGTAGTCCCTCCCAAAGCGTTGGTAACCAACCACTGGACCATCTCACGAGGAAACGGAATCTCTCTGAGTGACAGTTGCTCGATGGTCCATTCGGCTTCCAGCGGTGCCACTACCCGAATCGGGCCAGTGGCTGAGAACGGCTCCCACTCTTGTACCATCAACGCCAACGGTCCAAGGGTACCGGAAGGAAGGGCCGAGGTGCGCAACCTGCCGCGAACCGCTACGCGACCCTCGAGCAACTCCACCTGTAGCGAATCGAGGTGTCCCCGGAATGATGGATCGAGCCCATCCCCTATCAAAGAGGCCATCTCAGTAGCGGTCAGCACCACTGAATCCTCTTGCGCGGCCGCCAGGGAGGCCACCTTATCCTTGGCGACGCCCAAGGCTCTCGTTCCCGGACGCCCAACAGATTGGGGCGGTTGCGGCCGGAACAGGCTGCTCCCCATCTGGCGAAGTTCGGTTCGGTATACGATCACCCCGACGACGATGAGCGCCAACACCACGATGGCAAGTGCCTTGAATGGCCAACTCAGACAGCCCATACGTCCTCGAAAGATATAATCAGCAAAGTGGTAGCTTACCCTGACTAGAACGCCGGCATCGTCACGAGCCAGTCGAGTGACCCGAAATACTAGTCACGGACAGGAGACTACCCTGGCGATAACCGTCCGGGTCGAGGTCGACCCTAACGAACCCCAACCCCGACAGCGTCTCGACAACAGATGTCCAACATGAGTTCACCAAGGCCATAGCCATGGGATCGACTTCAATGGAAGCAGCGTCACCCAGGTGGCGGACCCGCAGGTCTCCTTCCACCCCGATCGAGCGCAGAAACGTCTCAGCGTCCTCCACCTGCCTCAAACGCTCGGGTGTCACCTCGACACCGTAGCGCACACGGCTGGATAGGCAGGGAGAGGAGGGGGCATCCCAGATGGGGATTGCCAATGAGCGGGCTGCATCACGTACCATTGTCTTGGTCCAGCCCAACTCGGCAAGCGGGGAGCGGACCACCGCTTCAGCGCCGGCCCGTGCACCAGGCCGGTGTTGGCCGAGGTCGTCCGCGTTGGTGCCGTCGATTACGGTATCGAATCCCCGCTCAGCAGCAACGCTTTGAAGTTGCCGCCACAGCTCCTGCTTGCAAAAATAGCAACGATCGGTCGAGTTCCTCCGGTACTGGCTGTCCATCAGTTCGTCGGTGGCGACCTCGAGCAGGGGAATGCCGAAACGGTCCGCAATCTCCATGGCAGTGCACCATTGCACTTCGGGATACGATGCGCTGCGTCCCGTCACTGCCAGGAAGTCTTCCCGTCCGAGCGACCGGGTCGCCGCTACCGCCAGAAGCGCCGAATCGACACCACCGGAGTACCCCAACACGACCCGTCCCAGGGTTCCAAGGTGAGCGTACAGTGCCTCGAGCGAAGTCATGTCAGGGAACGTAATGGCTAAGGACGCGGATTGAAGATGGACCGGGTACCGAGGCCGCGGGCTTCACGTCACCGGGTCTGGAGAGTAGCATGAGAGTACCCACCCCGAGAGCAACATGGCCGACGACCCATACCTGACCATCGACGACACAGTGCGGCTTCCCCTGAGCGAACTGACGTTCAAGGCAACGCGCTCAAGTGGACCGGGCGGACAACACGTCAACACGTCGTCCACCCAGGTCGAACTGTGGTGGGACCTGGCCGGATCCCCTGCCCTGACCGACAGCCAACGAACCCTGGCGATGGAACGGTTGGCCTCCCGCCTCGACAGCGCCGGACGGCTGCGGCTGGTCTCGAGCAGATTCAGAAGCCAGCTGCGCAACAAGGACGATGTCACCGAGCGATTTCGACAGATCTTGGCGAGCGCACTCATCGAGACCCCACCCCGGAAGCAAACCCGCAAACCAAGGTCGGCT
>CAXMUQ010000197.1:0-6808 GCA_964196605.1 uncultured Acidimicrobiia bacterium | reverse complement strand
GGTACGGCGACACCGATGCTGTAGACCACTCCAACTTGCTGGACTTCATGGCGCAGCCGGGCTCACCCGATCCTTCCAGTGCCACCACTTGAGGAGCTCGGGGTCGTGATTGGAGTTGTTGGCGAAGTAGACGGCGCAGCGGAATACGTACAACACGCAGCGATCCATATAGCCGCCGCGCATGTCGCGGAGGTTTTCGTACATCGCCTGTGGGTCCGCATCGTGCAGATCCTGCAGCTGGTGGAAGCCGAGGTCCCGCAGGTCCCGGGCGATGCTGGGCCCGACACCGGGAGCCGACTCGAGGTCGGAGTTGATAGCGGTTCTTGTCATACGGCACTGGTCCTTGCGTTCATGATGATACCACGGCTCCGTCTCATCATTCCTCCAATCCTACCAATAAACAGCATCAGTCACTTCACGTCACCCTCGACGATCCCGCTCGCCGGGGTCTGGGCCGGTGCGTCATTTCCTCAGAGTCTCGGCGCCATACCCTACAGGGCGCCCGCCCCTTGCGGTTTCACACCGGGACTGCAAGTTGAGACGATCTGGCCATGGCGCGTTGTGAAGCTCGGCCCAAGACCATCATGAAGAGGAACGATGAGATCGTTGCGCAATGAAACCAATATGGTGCAGTTGACTGCGATCCTACTGCTCGCCGCTCTCATAGTGACGGCTCTTCCGACTTCAGCTCCCGCCCAGGGATTGCAGGGCCGCACACGAATGGTGCTTCGCGGCGGCTATGATACGACACGGGACGCGGGTGGCATTGGCGGGGCCATACGAATCCCGGTAGGCGGAGCTTTCGAGATCATCCCCAGTGGCGATTATTTCTTCGTCGATAACGGCACTGCCTGGCAGGGCAATTTGGACGGGGCCATCAGGTTCGGCGGTCGCCAGTTGTTCTACATAGGCACTGGTATCGCCGTTCTCAACCACAGTATCACTGGCTTTTCCAATACTGACGTCGGTTGGAACCTGTTTGCCGGGTTGGCGGTGGAGACACCCGGAGGACGCTTCGGCCTGTTGGTCGAGCCGCGCTATACGCTGCGAGACGGCAGCGATCCCTTTTGGATGACACTCGGAGTCTCTATTGCACTCGATTAATAGTGAGGCCCAAAACCTTTCGAAAGAGAGTGACACGATGTCGCGTACCAAAACGAGCCTAGTGCTGGCAGCTGCTGTCATGTTGCTCGCCTCCTGCGGCCCGAGCATCAACGTCAGCAGTGACTGGAGTCCGGAGGCCGTTTGGGAATCTTTCTACACCTATCAGTGGCTCCCCGATGCCCAGAACGATGGCTCGGGCCAGTCGGCAGATCAGATTACCGACCAGCGGATCCGGGCCGCCATGGACTCCATCATGGTCGAGCGGGGACTACGAAGAGTAGACTCCGGTGCCGATCTGATGATTGGCTATCAGGTGACGACGAGAAGCAATGTCAGTTATCAGACGACCGGCACATCGTGGGGCCGGAGCGGGTGGGGGCGCAGCGGATGGAGTGGCGGCGTAACCACAATGCGGACTGTCCCGATCTACTCGAGGGCCGGCACGTTGCTCATCAGCATCTACGAGTCAGAGGGGCGGTCCCTGGTGTGGCACGGCAGTGGCTCGACCGACCTCCAGAGCACCAATGATCCCAGAGAACGTCAGCAGCGGATCAACAACGTAGTCGGCAGGACTATGGCGAAGTTCCCGCCACCGAAATGACCGGTTGGCCGGAATTGAGTAATCCACCCACCATCGCCCAAGGAACACACCGATGAATATGTCTACTCCTGTGGCCGGAGCGATTGCCATCATGGCGATCACTACATTGTCGGTTGATACCGGGCGGCTATATGCCCAGGTGGAAACCGTCGTGACCGAGGACGAGGTCGCTCAGGACCGAGTCTACTCGCCGTATGTCAATCGGGCCTACCCTGACCAGGTACTTTTCGGCGATACCCACTTCCACACCGACCTCTCGTTCGATGCGGGCCTCATTGGCACGTCGTTGGACGTCCACGACGGATTCCGCGCGGCCCGCGGCGAGAAGGTCATTTCCAACACCGGACAGCCGGTGCAGCTCATCCGGCCATTGGACTTCCTGGTCATCACCGACCACGCCGAGTTGTTGGGGTTGGCGCCGGCGATCAACGAGTCGAGCCCAATTCTGCTGGCTGACGAATGGGGACGATGGGTTCACGAGCGGTTCAACTCGGGCCCCGAAGGTCGCATGGAGGCCTTCGCCAACATCATCGAGCTCGCGACCGTGCAGGGTATCAACCCCTTCAACTCGGACGAGCTGGTGCGTTCTATCTGGAACGACTTCATCACCATCGCCGACCAGTACAACGAACCGGGACGGTTCACCGCCATGACCGGCTTCGAATGGACTTCCACCCCGAAAGGCGACAACCTCCACCGCGTGGTGGTCTTTGCCGACGGGGCCGGCAAGACCAGCCAGACCGTGCCCTTCTCCCTCTTCGACGGCGATGACCCCCAGGACCTTTGGGAATACATGGCAGCCTACGAGGCAACGACCGGCGGCGGCGTCCTGGCCATGCCTCACAACGGCAACACCAGCAACGGCTTGATGTTCTCCGACAAGACCTTCGACGGCGAGCCACTGACTCGCGCGTACGCGGAGCAGCGCGTCCGTTGGGAACCGCTGCACGAGATGACACAAATCAAGGGCGACGAGGAGACCCACCCGCTCCTCTCGCCGGATGACGAATTCGCCGACTTCGAGACATGGGATGTCGGCAACCTGGCCGGGTCGGCAGCGAAAGAGGAGTGGATGCTACAGTACGAGTATGCTCGCTCGGCCCTCCTGCTGGGACTGAAGCTCGGCGCGGAACTGGGCGTCAACCCGTACAAGGTCGGCATGACCGGAGCCACGGACACCCACACGGCGCTGCCGACGTCACGTGAGGAGAACTACTTCGGCAAGTACCGGCATACGGAGCCGTCGCCCGATCGCCACAACGGGGAGGTCATTCCGGCCGATGATCCGGCGCTCGTCATCAAGACCTCCCAGGAGGCAGCGGCCGGGTTGGTGGCCGTGTGGGCCCGTGAGAACACACGCGGCGATATTTTCGGCGCCATGAAGCGGAAAGAAGTCTATGCCACGACGGGCACCCGCATCCGAGTGCGTGTCTTCGGCGGTTGGGAATTCGAGCCGGAGGACATTGTCCGTCCCGACTTCACCGCCGACGGCTACCGGCGCGGCGTACCCATGGGCGGGGACCTGATGGCCGCGTCGGCTGGACAAGCGCCGCGGTTCATGATCCGCGCACTGCGCGACCCGGATGGCGCCAATCTCGATCGAGTGCAGATCATCAAAGGCTGGTTGGACTCGGACGGGGAGACCCACGAGCGCGTCTATGATGTGGCGGTCTCGGACGGCCGTGTCATCGGAGCCGACGGCCGAGCCCGGGAACCTGTCGGAACCACGGTCGACATTCCCACGGCGACCTACACCAATAGTATCGGTGACGCGGTCATGGCAGCTCATTGGGAAGATCCGGACTTCGATCCTGCGCAACACGCTTTCTATTATGTGCGCGTGCTCGAGATCCCCACGCCGCGCTGGACCACCCACGACGCGGCGTTCTTCGGGATCGATCTACCTGACACCGTGCCGCCGACAGTCCAGGATCGGGCCTACACCTCGCCCATTTGGTACACGCCGTAGCCGGACCGCCTGAGACACAGGCTCGATACCCAACCAGGTGTCGGGCCGGTGTCGTACCGCGGTGAACAGCGCCGCGCAAACACTCCCGGCGCGCCACGGGCGATCGATCTTCACGATCGCATCCCTGCTCGTCGTCGGGAGCCTCCTTACGCCCGGCTCAGTGGCAGCGCAGTACACCAAGTCCAGCTACTTCGAGACCTGGACCGACCTCACCACCATCTACAACATCAACGACCGGTTTCGCTATGACGGCCAGTACGGCGTCCGAGCCTGGCCATGGCCAGAAGATTTCAGCCAGATCTTCCTGCGGCCCTCGGTCCGCTACGAGATGCGCCCCTGGCTGAGGCTGCACGGTGGCCTGGGCTGGTTCCACACCTTCTTTCGAACCACCGGGGACGCCGACGAACTCAGACCCTGGGTCGGGCTCCGCTTCATGGGGCCTCGCCCCGGCGGGTTCCTCATCCAGAACTACTTCCGTCTCGAGTTTCGGGTGTTCGAATTCCAGACGGGCGGCGCCCGGCGTACGGCATGGCGCGGCCGGTGGCAGCTCCAGGTGCGGTCGCCGGATTTCCGCATCGGCTCGGCCGAACGCTTCTATGTGCTAGCGTTCTCGGAGTTGTTCCACACCTTCGGAACCGAAATTCAGGGCTTTGCCGCCGAACGGATCCGGCTCAATCTCGGGGCTGGCAAGACTCTCAGCCCACGATGGCGGATGGAACTGAACGCCCTGTTTCAGAAGGGACGCGTGGAACAGGGAGTCACCGGCTTCGATTTGGATGAGGGCATACTGAGACTACGACTCTTCTACAGCTTCAACTGATTCAGGTCCAGGTGGCCTCGGCCCATCAACCTTCCAAGCTCTTGCCGACGACCACGTCGTGCGCCTGCGATTCTTCCACACGCTGTACTAGCTCTCCTTCGCCATAGTGCCGGCCGGCCTGACGCCACCGGCCCCATGCCCCCATCTAGGCCAAGGCTTGGCGCAGGTAACGCGCCACATCCGACACCAACCGGTGCACCGACGCTTCCGCGATGCGGTGTCCCATCACGGCATCCATCGCGCCTCCCAGGAGCCCGAGCGGCGGATGGTATTGCCCGAGAAAGTCCAATTGCGTTTCCCTGGCCGTCAGCGAATACACCGATAGCTGAGCGTTCATGAGGGGAAACAGGCGCGGGCGCTCGGCGGCTTCCCATTCCACCGGAATCCGGGTCATCCGGGACGAGTCCGCCTGACGGGATTCTTCGATGGCGCCGATCGACAATACCACCTCGGCACCGATCTCGAGTCCCGCGACGGTCACCCGCAGTTCCGTGGCGACCGACTCTGCCCGAGAGGCGGCCGCCTTGGTGGCCGCCCGGAACACCGCGGCGGGATCGGCGGTCAGCGCGTCGCGCACCCGGGTGTAGGGATGATTGACGTAGTCGAAGCTGCGAATTTCCCGTCCCTGGCTCATCGGAAGTGCCTTTCGTGCTGACTGTCTCGGGTCGGTGTCTTGGCGAGCGATACCGGCCGGCAAAACGGTGCGTGCTATCAATAGGTGCTCGATTGCCCCATCAACCTGACAGGTCCTTGTGGAAACAGCGGATCGGGCCGGCATCGGTGAACCCCAACGAACGACGGGCCTTGATACTCACGTCGTTGTCCGGAGCGGCATCGGAAGCGAACTCGCTACAGCCCTGCGCGCGGCCCCAGTCTTCGCCCGCTGACACCAGCGCCCGTCCGGTACCCTGCCGGCGGCTGTCCGGCTCGACGAACCAACCTTCGAGGTAGGCCACCCGGTCGGTGACGCACCCCTCGGCGTAGGGACGGATGGCGAGTTCGGCAAACCCCAGGACTTGGCCCGCTTGGTCCTCGGCGACGAGGACCGCCGCCGGCCGGCCACCGGCCTGGCCGGCCAGGAAGAGATCGATCTCCTCGCGGTGCTCCGCTTCGGACCCGTCGGGCCACAGGGTCAGGCGCATGGCCAGCCAGGAGGAGACATCATCCATCGTTACAGATCTGACGCGGATCACGGCAGCGGGGCCATCACTGGTGACCGAATTCCAGCGGTTGGAGGCATTCCTGCCAATCGTCCGGCAGCGGCCCGACCCGCGGCAACGGGTTCGGCATGTAATCCAATTGGTGGACCATCGATAGGGGTTGTGGCGGAAATTCGAACCGGAGCTTTTCGCCGCCGAACACGGTGGCCTCGAAAACCGTGTTCGACATCGAACTCATCCACCATGGCGATGCGTCTCCCCATGATGCTCCAGCGACCAGGTACCCGTCGCACGACTTGGCGACCCACAGGGTGCGGTGCTCGTCGGCGCGATTGGGATCTCCGTAGAGGCCCAAGAAGCGGTCGAGATCATCCCGGGGCCTGCCCAATGGGTGTGGTTCGGACTGTGGCTCAGTCTTTGGCTGTGGCTGTGGGTTCCGGTCGGGAGCCGGCATCCCCATGTACCCAGCCGTTTCATCTTGCGCTACGACGGTCATCATCTGCGCGACCTGTTGCCCGGCCACGGTATTGCCAGTCTGCATGTACTTGGTGGCGAGCTCTAGGAACCCCCTGAGATCGAGTTGGTATTCGTCTTTGTGGGCAGGGTAGAGTTTGTCGAAGCGACGCTGGCCGGCCTCAACGCCGTCCTTGTCGATCACCTTGCCGATTTCTTCCGACAGCGGTGGCTTGGTGGCTTCCTGTGCCTGTATTGCCGCCGGGAACATCAGCCAGGCCGCCAGTGCGGCGAGGGTAATCCAGCGAGTTGCGACGCCAGCACGCATGTGTGTCTCCGGATCCGTAGGTTAGTCGATAATGCAGAGATCGACCAGGCACCGCCAGATGCTCTACGCCCGGTTGCCTCAGGCAATGAGGGCCTGACCTCGACCAGTGACTTGACCCCCTCAACCGCTCGGCGCGCTGCCGGCGCTGGATTGCGTCAGGTGTACCTCGCGCTTTGGAGCGGGCGCCGCCATGCCCTCGACCGCGAATCGGTCGGTAATCAGGCGAGTGATCTCCCAGTACACGGTCCAGTAGTCGGTGGTATTGACCCAGGGGCGGACCAGGAAGTCGACCGACGAGTCACTCAGATCGTTGACTCGTATCTCCGGCGCTGGGTCGTCGAGGACAAGAGGGTGCTGCTGCATGATGTCAGAG
>CAXMUQ010000196.1:0-9786 GCA_964196605.1 uncultured Acidimicrobiia bacterium | reverse complement strand
CGGTGGCGGCTTAGCCTGCAAACCCATAAACTCATCGGCTTGCCCTGACCACGTCGGAACAACCATGTCGAAACCTGGCTATAGCGATCCCCTTGACCACGCATTCGCCTTCGTGGCCAAACATCACCCGGATTTGACCGGATTCGGGCCCGCAACGACCAATCGATCCGCCAACCTTGCGGTCACGTTGGCGCGCTACGGGTGCGATGAACCGACCATTGTGGCCGGTGTCCTCCTCAGCCTGATGGACGCGTGCCCAGTCGGCCTCCGATCTGGGTTGGAAGCCAAGGTCAACGAGAAGTTCGGCCCGGCCGTGTTCGTGAGCCTCCGGGACGCGACCGAGCCACGTTTCGACCCTGAAGGCCGACGGCGTGGGTGGCGGACCTCAAAGCAGGAATTCCTGGTCCACCTCCTGGACGCGGATCCGCGGGCCTTGGACGTGGTCACAGCCAATGAGATCCATTGGTGTGGCTCGTCGTTGACGATCATCCGACGGTTGGGGCCCGAGTATCTCCCCATTGAATCGGGAGTGGCCTTGGGAGACATAGAGTGGTGGCATGGCTCGCTGACGGAACTGCTGGCCACTCGCTCCGATTGGCGGCGTCGCGACATGCTCGAGCAGTTGCGGGCGACTAGCGCGGCCGTCGCCCGGTCTTTGGGCGAGTCAAATTGACGATCTGTGATGGAAATCACGTTGGCCCTGCCACCCTCCTCAGTTATATTTAGGAATGCCCTCGCCCCAGCCTCCGGCGCTTGCCAACCTGTCATCCGCCTTCGCGGCGGCTTGCAGAGTCTCCCGCTCCGACCGTGAGCTTTTCGAGCGCTGCCGCGACGTACTCGTGGAGCGGTTCGACAGCGAAAAGATCTGGCTCACCGTGACCAGCCCTAACGCCGGGGTGCAGATCACCGGCCCGGCTGGCGACCACGCCGAAGCCATCGAGGTGGTCCAGCTCACCAGCGACAAAGCCGAGGTGACCATCCTGGCCGAGCCGTCCGTCAGGGAACAGATTGGCGGCGGGGCGGTGCCGCTGGCGATGGGATTGTCGGTAGTCCTGGAACTGCGGGGCGTGCTGCTCGAGAGACAAGCTACCATCGACGATGCCGTCTTCCAGCTGAAGGCACTCCGCCGGGTGGCCCGCCTCCTGTCCTCCGTCCATTCTTCGGAGCAAACGGAGCGGCTGATCCTCGACTTCATGGCCGAGGTATTCATCACCCGGTGGGTCTGTCTCTACCGCCCTTCGGGCGAGGAATTCATCCCGACGATGTTTCGCAGCCAGGACGAGGCCGACTTGGTACCGGGCGGGCATGATCACCGACCCGAGGGCGCGACCCGCCCCATCCCCACTAACGACTTGGAGAAAGCCCTCCCGCCTGGGAGCCTGGCGACCACCGGCGATGACGTGGCCATCGGTAAACTCCTCCCGGTCGGATCAGAGTTGGTCATACCGCTGGATGCCGGCGCGGAGCGGCTGGCCGTGCTGGCACTAGGACCCAGGTTGAATAGTCAACCGTACGGCCAGCCCGAACATGACCTGGCGGGAACGCTCGCGTTCGCGGCGGCCATCGCCCTGAAAAATTCCGAGCTGGTGGAGCGCCTCCACAGCGCGGCCATGAGCGATGGGCTCACGGGACTGTATAACCGTCGTGCCCTAGAGGAGCGGCTTGAGGCCGAGCTGTCCCGTGCCGTACGCCACGAGCTGAACACCTCCATTGTGCTGATCGACGTCGACCGGTTCAAATCCATCAACGACACACTGGGACATGCCGCGGGCGACCGTCTCCTGATACTCCTGTCCGACGTCCTCAGGCAACAAGGCCGGACGCTCGACACGGTCGGTCGCCTGGGTGGCGACGAGTTTCTCACGGTCCTCCCGATGACCTCGGCCGACGAGGCGATGGGCTACGTGCTCCGGGTCCAGGACGAGCTCAAGCTGATGTGCCAAGAACACCCCGAGTTCGGCAACCAGACTATCAGCCTGGGCGTAGGGGAAGGGCCGCGTCATGGCACCACCGTCAGCACTCTCCTCGCCGCGGCCGACCGCGCCCTCTATGAAGCCAAACGCAACGGCCGCAATACGGTGGCCATCGCCGACGAGACGCCCTGACCCTTGCCCGGAGCGCCGTTCGCATTCATGCCGGACCCCGAATTCATCCTGCTCGGCGACGCGCTTTGGTTAGACTTCGTCAACACAGGCCAAGGACGCACACCGGATGCTCCCGACCGCCTCCCTGACATCGCCGCATACCATCGCTGGGCCAAGGCACAGAAACTCTCATCGGATGCCAACATCATTCCAGTGGGAAAGTTGCTGGACTTGCGCACCACGCTCACCGGCCTGGCCGGAGTCCTGGCATCGGGACGCCAGGCGCCGTCGTCTGCCGTGGAAGTGATCAATGAATTCCTGGCCCATGCAGCAGGATATTTCCAGCTCATCCGGACACAAGGGAAGTGGCACGTCCAGTTCGCGCCGGGCCATTCCACGCACGCCACCGACGCAATCATCCTTTCCGCGGCACGCTCACTCGCCGACACCAGCAAGAAGGTCCACCGCTGTATGGGCGACACGTGCAGTTTGTTTTTCACCGATGACAACGCCAGCGACAGCCGCCGGTGGTGTAGCATTGAAGCCTGCGGTGCAAAGAATCGTGTCGAGCGTCGCCGCAGCCTCCAGTAGCACGGCCCCATTAGGCAGGCGCACCCTAACACTCACTCCATCGTGACGGCCTACTCCGAATCCCACTATTACGATGCGACCATGGTGGCCCTAGGCCACCGTTACAGCATCGATGGTATAGCGGCATTTTCCTCGGAGCGAGCACTCTTCCTGGCCACCGACAAAATCCTCGGACGAAGGGTCAGCATGCGGGTCCAGATCGACCCCGAGTCGCCGACGCGCGCCTGGTTTTTTCGTGAAGCGGAAACCCTTGCACGGCTCGACCATCACGCAATCAGGCACGTTTACGACGCCGGTGTAATCAACCCCACCGCATTCCGCATCGGCAACTGGATCGACGGCGAGAGCCTACTTGACGCCGTCAACCGTGGACCGAGGCCCATTCCCGTCGTGCTCGGCCTCGCCCGTGATGTCTTGAGCGCCCTGCAACACGCTCACGAGCGCGGCATCGTGGTGCGTCGGCTAGTCCCCGGCGCCATCCTCATCAACACGGTCGGCCGGAGCACGGTCACCGACCTGCGCCATGCCAGTCCCAACCTAGACGCCATCCCGAATGACATGATCCCCAGTGACCTCGCGTTCATGGCCCCGGAGGTCCGGGGAGGCAAGACGGGCGACCCGGCAAGCGACGTGTACACAGCCGGCGCCGTCCTGTACTATGCCGTCACCGGTCATGTCCCACCTCTCGACTCGCGAGAGCTCGTGTCCCCGTCCGATCTCCGACCGGTGTGTCCGCGACTCATCACCGAGATCCTCACTCGGGCCCTCCAGGCCGCGCCGGAAGACCGGTACTTTTCAACCGGGGAAATGTTGGAACACTTTGCCACCGAGGCCGGTGCGTTCGATGCAGCGTGGACCCGACCAACCCCAATGCCCGGTGAGCTAATGGCCATTGAGGATCCCACAGTGTGGGAAAACCGGCTCCGGCGCGCCCTGGGCGATGACTACGAAATGCTCGACCTCCTAGGCGCCGGCGGCTTCGGACGCGTCTACCGCGTGCGCGATCTGCACCTGGAGCGCCAAGTGGCGCTGAAGATGTTGCACCCAAGCATGACTACCGATCCGTCCGGCGTGGAACGCTTCCGTCGAGAAGCTCAACTCGCTGCCGGGCTGCAACATCCCAACGTGGTGAACATTTTCGACATCGCCAGCCGGTCGGGGCTCATGTGGTACACTATGGCACTGGTCAATGGCCCCAACTTGGCACAGTTGGTCGACCGAGACGGGCCGCTTCCGCTGGAAGGTTTGTTGCGTGTCCTGCGGGAAGCCCTATCGGCACTGTCCCACGCCCATGGCTCGGGTCTGATCCACCGCGACATCAAGCCGGAGAATATGCTGGTGGAGCGCGATGGTAGTCTCAGAATCACCGACTTCGGACTTGCCTTGGCCCTGCGGGGGGAAGCCGGATTCGGCGGGGCAACCAGCCGGAGCGGCACGCCACAATTCGCCAGCCCCGAACAACTCCTGGGCGAGCCGGTGGACCAACGCACCGACATCTACAGCGTGGCGGCCGTGGCCTACTACGGATTGCTGGGGTATCCACCGTTTGACGGCGCCACCCCTGAGCAAGTGCTCGCCAAACAGACCAACAATCTGATCCCATCACTCAGAACAGAACGGCCGGACGTGAGCCCAGCCCTGGAGGAGGTCCTACGGCGGGCACTCAATGCCGACCCCGATCAACGGTACGCCTCGGCAGCGGAGTTCTATCAGGCCATCCATCAAGCCGAACGGGGCCAACGCTCCGGGCCAGAGCGAGCCGCCAAGTGGCCGCTGGTCCCGTCCTCGTGGTGGCGCCGCCAGAACACCTGAAAGCAAAAAAAGGGCCGCTCCCATGAGCGGCCCGTATGGCACTATGCTTTGCTCGGCTATGTCACTTGTGACGATAGACGACGCGACCTCGAGTCAAGTCGTAGGGCGACAGAACCACCGTTACACGGTCGCCTTCGAGTACGCGAATCTTGAACTTGCTCATCTTCCCGGCTGCGTAGGCCAGCACCTCGTGGCCGTTCTCTAGCAGCACCCGATAGTTACGGTCCGGCAGGACCTCGGATACAACGCCCTCCATCTCGATGCCTTCTTCTTTCGCCATCCACAGTCTCCACAAGTGTCCATCAGGATTGCGACCTGGAACGGTCACCCTGCCGCGGGCTCAATCTCGTCAGATAGCTCCCAAACCGCAACAGGAGGTAATCACTCGGCCTGACGGAGAGAATCCAGCTCGTCTTCCACGATTCGAACGAGTGAACCCATTTGATCGACATCGAACACCAAGTTGGCGCCTGCCGTTCGGTACATCTCTGGCAATGAGGTCGTGGAACCCAGCGTCAGGGCCCGTCGATATTGCTCCAAGGCCCCGGCCCAATCGCGCTGACTGTTGCGCCACACCTGGAGTGCGCCCAGCTGGGCAATTCCGTACTCGATGTAGTAAAACGGATAGAGGAAGATGTGGATTTGCCGGTGCCAACGGCTGATGCGCTCTTGTTCCAGGTCGGTCCAGTCCACCACTGGTTCGAATCGCGTCCGGATCTCCACCCACGCCCGGTCGCGGGCTGCTTCGTCACCACCTTGTCCACTGGTGTAAATCCACGATTGAAACGCATCCACCGAGGCAACGTGCACCAACGTAAACAGGATGTCCTCCAGGGCTTCTACCCACGAGTCGCGTCGCTCCGCTTCGGTGATAAACCCCTCCTCCAGCGCCAACTTGGGGGCGGCAAGTAGCTCCATAGACATGGAGGCCAGCTCGGCGATTTCTGCCCCGGGATATCGCTGCCACACCAATGGCAACGCGTGAGAGGCGAAAGCGTGGAACGAGTGCCCTGCCTCGTGAAGCAACGTCCGCACATCGTCCATCACCCCTGCGGCGTTCATGAAGATGAACGGTCGGCCCCGGTGGTGCAGCGTGTCGCAATACCCACCCGGGGCTTTACCGGTGCGGCTGTCGAGGTCGAGGAGTTGCTCGTCGATCATCACCCCAAACTGCCGGCCGAGGTCGGCGTCCACATCAGTGAACACTCGTCCAGCCTTGGCGGCGAGTTCCTCAGCCGAGACGAATGGCCGCACGGGAGGCCGCTGTTGCGGATCGACGCCCAGATCCCACGGCCTTAGCGTGTCGACCCCCAACATGGCTTTTCGGCGGTCGAAAATGCGGCGGACGGCCGGCACCACCGTCGCCTCAACCGCGTAGTGGAATCGGGAGCAGTCATCCGGACCGTAGTCGAACCTATTCTTGGCCCGGAAGGCAAAGCCCTGGTAGTCGTCAAACCCGGCATTCCTGGCCACTTCCTGCCGCAACGAATACATCCGGTCGAACAGGCTCGTCAGCGGCCGCCGCTCCTCGAGATACCTGTCGCTGACGGCACGGAACGCCCGCTCCCGCATGGGCCGGTCAGTGTTTTTCATGAACGGCTGCAGTTGGGGCAACGGCAATTCAGTCCCATCCCACGACACTGTCATGCCGCCCGTGATCTCCTGGTACTGACTCCCCAAGGCTTCCAGCCGGGAAAACAATGCCACGTTCGCTTCCCGAAAGATCTCGATCTGGGACCGAAATCGCTTGATGGTCGTCTCTAGATCGGGGCGCGTGTATCCGCTGTCAACTAGCCTGTTCGCCAGTCGTACACTTTGTTCTTCAACCTGTGGCAGAATCGTCGTCGAGAACTTCAGGTGGGTCGCCTGCTTCTCACCGTCGGCCGTGTCGCAGGTATACGCGATCATAGCCAAGGATGCCGCCTCCGTTACCAATCCCTCCAGCCGCGACCAATCCGCCAGCCATGCCTCGACGGTGGCACTATCGAGTGGGCGGTTCGCCAACTCTTCGTAAAACGGGGCGATATCTTCCCAGGTGGCGTCGGTGAAGCCGGAGGCATCAGTTGGCAGGTTGGTAGTGGGCATTACGGTCAGGACGCTTGGTTGGATTGAGCCGACGGACCGGACTCGTCGGCAGCGGCACTTGGGCGGAGGCGGATAGTCCACAGGCCCACTACGACCATCAAACCAGCAGCAAGCCAGAATGGAGTCCCGTGCCCCAAGCGCTGGAAGGCCATTGTCGCGGCCAGCGGTGCTATCACCCGTGAGATGCCCGCATAGGTCTGTGCCGTTCCCATGACCGCCCCCACATCACCGCGGGTGGAGTGCTGCGACATGAGGGACGTAGTCGACGGGAACAGTAGAGCGGTGCCGATCGGCACCAGGGGCATCACCGCGATCAAGGTCCATAGCGTGGGCACCAACGGGTAAAGTACCAACCCGAGGGCCAGAGACACGGTCCCGAGGCTCATGGCCGAGTACTCCCCGATGCGGTCGACCACCGCACCGAGCACCATCGACCGCATGATGAACGACATGGTCCCGATGTAGACGAAAAAGTATCCAATCGTCTTTGCAGTGATGGCGAACTCCGCCTCCAGATAGAGCGCCACGACGGAGGTCATCGCGGCGAAGGCCAACATGCCCGCGGCATAGACCCAGATCAGGCTCGCCACCGGCCGCAGAGGGTGCCGCAACATCACCCACACAGTGTGCCACACCGGTGTCGCCTCCCGCCGGTTGGCAGAACGCTCTTCGGCGGTGAGGGATTCCGGCAACCAGCGCCAGGCGAAGAACACATTCAGCAGGCTCAAACCTGCGGCGAGGAAGCCCGGTGCCGCTTGACCCCAATGAGCCGCCAGTGACCCCAAGGCCGGCCCCAGGACCAAACCAGCCGACGTCGCAGCTGACAACCACCCCAGCGCCCGTGCACGCTGAGCCGGTGGGATAGTATCTGCCACATAGGCTTGGGCAACCCCGGTAGTGCCACCTCCCATCCCCTGAATGATGCGGGACAGAAACAGCAGCAACACGGTATCGGCTAGCCCGAACACTAGAAATGCGCCAGCCGACGCCGTCAGACTGATGAGAAGAACTGGCCGTCGGCCGAACCGGTCCGATAGCCGCCCCCAGATCGGAGCCGCAATCAACTGCGCGATGGCGTGGGAAGCTATTATCCACCCGATCATGATCGGCGTTGCCGTCATGTCGAGCGCATAAAACGGCAACAGCGGGACCACGATCATAAAGCCGATCATGTCCACACAGTTGGTAGCTATCAGCACCGAGAGGCGTTTTAACTGGTCCTTCGAAGTCAGCGGCTGCGTCACGCACCCGCTCCCTTCGTCCTGCCTTCGCTCCCCAACACGAACACTCCAGCGCTCAACACCATGAGAAACACGCCGTAGGCCGCGGCAACGCCGACGTCAGAATCCCGCAGGCTCGCAAGGATTTCGAGAGATATCGGACGCGTGTTGTACGTGTACAGAATGATCGAGGTTACGAAATCACCCAGCGCGGTTACGAACGCCAACGTGGCCCCGGCGGCCAGCGCCGGCCGCAACAACGGCAGCGTCACCCGGCGGAGAGTTCGCCATCGCCCTGCGCCCAAGGTCGCCGCTGCGTCATCGAGTGTGGGGTCGAGTTGCCGGAACCCAGCAAGAATGGCTCGGCCCGTGATCGGCAGATTCCGCACCAGGTAGGCAAGCGGGAGAATCCACAAAGTCCCTATCAACAGGAATCGCCCCGTGGCCGGTGACGAGATACTGAACGCCGTGGCAAGGGCAATCGCGAACACGGTGCCCGGCACAGCCCACGGCAGCGACAACAGGGCCTCGATCGCGGGTCCCAGGCGTACCCTGTGCCGGACGGCCAACACGCCCGCCAGCACGGACAACCCTACCGCCGCTGCCGTGGACATGGCGGCCATGGTCACACTATTGACCAATGGGCGCAGACGTTCTGGCTCGGTGACCAACGCCACATAGTTCTGCATCGTGTAGGCTGGTGGAACCGGCTGAGTGGTCCACGTGCCTATCGGGACCAGCGAAACCAGGATCACCGTCAAGTGGGGCAGCAACAACACGATGGCCACCGCCCAGGCCGCAGTACCCATGACCACACGAGCCCACCGCCGCTCGATTGGCCTCGGCTTGGGCGCCACACCCTTGACCTGCGACGCGTAGCCGGTACCACGAACGTTGCCGCGAAACACCCACAACGCCACCAGCGCCACCAGCGCCAGCGAAACGGTCTGCACCATGGCCAACCCGTCGTCACCGTTCAATCGGGTCGAAACGATTTGGGTAGTCATTACCCTGAAGCCGCCACCGAAAATGTAAGGGGCACTGAACGAAGCCAGGGACGTCATGAGAGTCAGCAGCGCCGCCCCAGTGAGCGCGGGGCGCACCATTGGAAGCACCACGCGAAGCATGGTCCGGGTACCCCCGGCCCCAAGGCTCGCTGCCGCCTCAAGCATCGATGCGTCGAGGCGCGCCAGGGCGGCACGGGTAAACAAATAGAAGTAAACGTACATCGAATAGGCGTGGACCAAGAGGATCGCTCCCGCACCCTCCAGCCGCCACGGCGCCCGGTCCAACCCGAACACTGCGCGGACCAGATGGGCAACGAACCCGCTCTCCCCGTACAAGAACATGAATGCAATCACACCCACCAACGGCGGCAGCACGGCCGGCAGCGCCACCAGGCCCGACAGCACCCGTCGACCGGGGAAATCGACCCAGCTGAAAAGAAACGCCAGCGGCACACCCAGTATCCCCGCCAGAACGACCGTGACCAGAGAGATCCACAGGCTTCCCCATAACGCTTCCCAGGTATTGCCCTGCTCCAAAAATCTGCGGAAATGGTCGAGGGTCCATCCCGATGGCCCCTGCACGCTCTCCAGCAGGACCAGTAGAATGGGGTACACCACCAGCCACGCCAGCAAGATGGTAAGTAACCAACCGAACGCCTCGACCCGCCGAGGCCTGCTCATGCGTCATCCGCTGGAAAGACATGGACTCCGTTACCGGTCAACTCCAAACCGACGCGGTCCCCCGCACTAACCGCATTGGGATCTGCCACCACCTCAAGCACCGTCTCGTGATCTGTCACCACTTTGAACAGTGCAGTAGCGCCAAGGAAACGTCGTAGACCGACGGTGACATCAGTAATCCCGCTGCCCTGCTCTACCAGCATGAAGGCCTCCGGCCGTGCCATCATGATGCCCGGTCCAGTGAATCCGTCGGCACCACTTGGGAGGGGCCACCGGACACCGCCTGAAACCAGTACTGTCGGATCC